>MZGO01000105.1 GCA_002084985.1 Thermotoga sp. 4484_232
GGTGATGTTCTGGAAATGAACGTTTTAAAGGACGAAGTGAAATTAGTTAAAGATTTCCTATCGAGTTTCTTCGGCATATCTCCTGACAGAGTTCAGACAATAGATGTTAATGAGAAATACTCTAAGATCGTTTTAAGACTTCAAAAAGAACTTATAGACCCCATAAAAGAAGCTCTGAAGAGTTTCCTGAAAGTCAGAAGAACCGAGAGAAAAAAGGAAATAATCTTCTTAGAGAAAGAGTTGGATCCAAAGATTGTAAGTGCCATGAACATAATGTTCAACGTTAATGCGAAAGCTTTAGGCAAAGTTCTGATAATAGAAGGTTTCAAGGAGGATGTAAAAGAAGCGAAGGATTTCGTTGAGGAGATAACAAAGGAAATCGTTTACTACGGCTACGTTGAAGCTACTGTGGACGATGCTGTATTTTCAGAGCTCAAGAAATTGATCGAGATGGAGACGAAGGTCACACTAACTGACAACCTGAAGAATCTTGGAATGATTCTGATGAAGTCTGAGGAAGAAAACGAGCTCAACAGAGCAAAAACGATCATCACTAACGTTCTGAAAAAATTCGAGGAGATGAAGAAAAAGAGCGAGAAAGAGATACTGATAAAATTCGTTCCCAAGAGAGAGGGACTCGTTGGAGAAGATGTCAAGAAGATTCTATCGTTAATGCACAACATCTCTGTGGAGCTTACAGGAGTTGGATACGTTCTGATGGGAGAGAAAAGTTCCCTCGAAGAAGCCATGAAAACCCTGGACTATCTTTCGGGTTTGATAAAAGAAGAGAAAGTGGATCTTATAAAGATCATGCCCGAGTTAAAGGTTGAGAACATATCCTCGATCCTCCAGAACGTCTTCAAATTGAAAACGTTCGTGAGTGATGGAATCCTGGTTCTGTATGGGAAAGAGGAGGACATCGAAAGAGCCAAATCCTTCTATAAGGAACTTCAAAAACTGATCCCCAAACCTGCTATAAGGAAAGAAACTGTGAAGATCCTGAATATCCCCACTGATTTCCCCGTGGAAGATTTCAAAAACATGATAAACCTTGCGGTTCCTGATGTGAAAGTTGTGGGAATCCCAGGTTTCAGTATGATCGTTGTCAAAGGGCCCGAAGAAGAGATCGATAAAACGGAAAGATTCTTCAGGATCACCCTGAGCAAATTCAAAGAATTGGTTAAAGAGAAGAAGAAATTGGAGGAGGAGAAAAAGAAAGAAGAGATCAAAAAGTACGTTAAACTCACATTCAGTGTCCCAAAGAAATTTCCGTTTGATGACTTCAACACGTTCATGAGCGTTATGATACCGGAATCGAAAAACACCTATTTGGAGAGCATCGATTTGGTCCTCGTCGAAATACCTGAAGGTTTTGAAGAGGTTACAAAGGAGTACTTTGATTTCTTCCTTAAAAAATTCCTTCAGAAAGTAGAAGAGGAAAAACCGAAAGAAGAGCCCGTCGTCACCAAGAGAAAGATTTTGGAATTTCCATCCATCGTTCCTGCCGATGAGTTCGTGAACCTTTCAAAGCTCTTTGCCCCCTCAGCGGAGATAGCCGTGTTCTCAAAATTGGGATACCTTGTGATCATCGGAAGAGAGGAAGACATAGAAACTGTGGAAGAGTTGCTAAAGCTTTGTGTAGATAAGTTCAGGAGAATCGAGGAAGAAAAAAGAAAAATTGCTGAAAAGGAGAAAAAGCCAGAAAAACCAGAATACGTAAAAGTTACAGACGGAAAATTCAGTGTAACAGCCGACAACGTGAACCTAGGAGAGTTGATAAAGGAAGTAGCCAATAAGCTCAACATATCCATTGTCTTTGTCAACGTGCCAACAGAGAGCGTCAGTATGAGGATCAGCAACATAACCTGGGAGGATTTCAAAAGGATCATCTCTAAAAATTACGGATACATATTCGAAGAGGATCCTTCGGGAGTTATAACCATTAAAAAGATGGAGAGGAAGAAAACAGAGGCGGTCAAACGATACATATACAGAATACCTCATAACTTCGATCGAGTGAAATCACTCATAGAGTTCTACGGCGGAACGGTTTACGTGGATGATATGAATAACCTCATGATAGTAACCGGTATAACGGATGAGGTGAAGAAGGAATTGGATAAGCTCATAGGAGATGTGTCAAAACCAACAAAACAAGTGGAAATCGAAGCCAAAGTGGTGGATAAGACACTTGTGGATGATGCGTCGAAAGCCCAGGACATAACCATCGATATACCTGGGTACGGTACTGTTAAATTCTCAACGATCGGTTCCATCGATTTCAACGTGGGGATACTCGATGTTGCAAATTACGAGAAACTCCTGGAAGCATTGACCAGTCTGGTTATCCAAGGAACCATGTCCATGAACAAAACGATTTCTCTTGATGAAATTCTCGCAAGTCCAAAGATAGTGACAGTCAGTGGGAAAGAAGCCAGAATATTGATAGGAGACAGGATACCTTATGTTGTCAGCACTCCTGAGGGACCTCAGGTTATGTTCCTGGAACCCGGTATTGAATTGAAGATTACACCCTATGTGAGGAATGATGGTACAGTGGAGCTGTCTATATACACAAAGGTTAGCAATCCTGCGAATTTCGTTGGAGGTGTCCCCGGGGAAAATACAAGAGAAGCTCAGACGAATGTCATAGTTAAAGATGGTGACACGGTTGTGATAGGGGGTCTTATAAGAGAAGTGAGTAATGTGAGTGAAACGAGGTTCCCGTTTTTGTCCGATATTCCCATAATAGGAGATCTGTTCAAGTATAAGTCTGAGAGAAAGGAAAAAAGAAACCTGTTGATATTCATAACGGCCAAGGTGGTGGAATTTTGAGAAGAGAGCCAGCAGTTGCGGGGCTATTTTACCCATTAGAAAAACCTGTTGGTATCATATCACCCCATGCCGGTTACATGTACAGTGGACAGGTTGCTTCCTGGGGATTCTATGAACTTGCAAAACTGGGGACGCCGGATCTTTTCGTTCTCATGGGCCCAAATCATACGGGATTTGGTGCAAGGGTGGGCGTCTGGGACAAAGGAGAATGGGAAACACCTCTTGGTGCAGTTTCGATCCATGAGGAAGCAGCAAGGATTCTTTTGGAAAGTTCAAAACACGCTAGTGTATCGTACGAATCCCACACGAGAGAGCACTCATTGGAAGTGCAGATCCCGTTCATACAATACGTTTTTGGAAACGTTCCAATACTTCCGATATCCCTCCTTGATCAGAGTCTCTCAGTGGTGAAGGATCTGTCGGAAGCTCTGAAGAAAGTACTGGAAGCGATACCATCCACCGTGGTTCTGGCATCCACCGATTTGAATCACTATGAAGACCAGCAGACCACTACGAACAAGGACAACCTCGTGATCAAAATGATAGAGGATATGAACGTTAATGGATTGTACAGGGTCCTGGAAGAGTACGAAGTGAGTATGTGTGGATACGGTGGAGTCGGAGTACTTTTGGATATGAAAATAGGTGAACCGAAAATTTTGAAGCACGCGACGAGCGGTGATGTGTCCGGTGACAGACTGGAAGTTGTGGGATACATGAGCGCTATCTTCGTTTGAAAATGAGCAGGATTTCTCTCAGCTCCTCCACTCTCAGGATTTTCGAGAACAAGGCATAAGAAGCCGCACCCAGAATCACCAAGAAGATCGTCCAAAGTTGCCCTTTATGTAGATTTTTAAATAACGCCAAAACGAGTGTCATCAACACTCCGTTCAATATGTACTTTGACAGATCCTTTCGACTGATTTTCACACTCATCTTTTTCATCATGAAGAAACACCCTATGACCCCTGAGATAGATGTAGCAAGGGCAACTCCCGATACTCCCATTTTCAAACCCAGAATGATGTCCAAAAAAGCGTTCGTCAAGGATATCAGAATGGTGTTCTTCAAAGGGAGGATGACTTCTTTCTCCGCATGTCTTGATCTTGTCAAGACGGCTATCATAGAGTAAAAGGGAAGACCCACTGAATAAAATGAAAGTATGAGGGATGTTCTCAAGGTGTCACTGGAAGAGAACGATCCATGCTCATAGAACAAACTCACAAGCTCTTTGGATAAGATCATAAGGCCAAAGGCAGCTGGTATGGTTAAAAAAAGTGTTCTCTTCAAAATCCTGTTCAATTCGTCCCTTCGATCTTTCGATGTGGTGAGAACAGGCAGAGCCACAGTGGATAGAGCAACCGTTAACACACCATAGGGAAACTGATAGAGCCTGCTTGCAAACTGGAGTGAGGAGACGTTCCCTTCCCCCAGAAAAGATGCCATGTTTATATCCACGATCGTTGCTATCTGTGATACTGACATGGCGAATGCTGTGGGAAAGAAAAGTTTGAAGAACTCTTTCGAATACCTCAGAGTTGGTTTGTAAACTATTCCCAATTTCTTCACCAAGGGAACAAGAGGGATCAGGGTTGTGATGCTCCCTATTAAAAATCCAATCGCAACACACGTTATATTCCTTCCCAGAATAGCTCCAAAGATGATTCCCAGATTCGAGAGCAATGGCGTGAGAGCCGGTAGAAAGTAAGATCCGTGAATGTTGTGGATGCTGTAAAAAACGGACCATACGAAAACGATGAAGAGAAATGGCGAAGTGATTCTTACAAGATGTGTTGAATACTCTATAATTTTCTCTGATGCTCTGGATGCGAACAACCATGGTACTATCTTCGGAAAAATTTCGGTTAAAATCACAAGCGAGAGAGCGGCAGATCCCAACGATGTTAAAACCGAGGAAACGAACATGTTCCTTCTCTCATGGTCTTTCATGTTTTCGTGGTACAAGGGGATGAAAGCAGATGTCATGGCACCCTCTGCAAATATCCTTCTCAAAAAGAATGGAAAAGAGATCGATATGAAATATGAGTCCAGAAAAGGGGAAGTTCCAAATATGTGGGCAAGCGTTATATCCCTTACAAGTCCTGTGAGTCTTGAAAGAAGTGTTGCAAGAGAAAAAGAAAATGTTTTCTTCATGAAATCGGACATGGAAAACCTCCTCATTTTTTCTCATCGATTGACGATTATACAATAGGAAGGGAGGTGAAAGCGTGATAGAAAAGATCGAAGGGCCAGGTGGTGTAAACCCACTGAAAGGACCACAAAGCACGAACATAGAAAAATTAAAGGGAAAGACCGTAAAAAAGGATGAATTGATCCTGGAAGGTTCCGTTCAACTGAAAGATATGCTAGAAGCTTCCAAAAATTCCCCTGATATCAGGGAGAAACTGGTCGAAGAGTTGAGAAAAGCGATAGAAGGAGGAACGTACGTCGTTAACGTTGAAAATATAGCAAGAAAAATCCTTCAGGAGTTGGAGGGGAGATGAGGAACCTTTTAACGGTACT
>MZGO01000106.1 GCA_002084985.1 Thermotoga sp. 4484_232
GGGTTCTGGATGAGAATTTGGGTATAGGGACGACAAGAAGAGGAATCGGTCCTTCTTACATTGATAGAGTCGCTAGGATTGGCATAAGAATAGAAGATTTGGAAGATGAAGGACACCTTCTGAGCAAATTGAAAAAAAGTGCCTTTCTCAAAGAGAGAGTGTTTGGGTTAAAAATAGAGATAGAAAAGATTCTAAAGAACCTTACCTCCTTTTTCGAGGAGATCTCCGAAAATGTAATAGATACGCTGGGGTTCAAAAAAACGCTGAGAGAAAGCTCTGTGCTCTTTGAAGGAACTCAAGGCGTCCTTCTCGATCTCGATGCAGGGACGTATCCGTTCGTTACAGCCACTAACTGTTCAACAACGGGTGTTCAAACCGGCGTTGGATTTCCTGTAGAAATAGATGAGGTGGTGGGAGTTTTCAAAGCGTACACTACGAGGGTTGGAGAGGGGCCGTTTCCAACTGAAGAAAAAGGAGAAATGGGAGAAGAGCTGAGAAGAAGAGGAAAAGAGTACGGAGCAACGACGGGAAGACCACGACGGTGTGGCTGGCTCGATCTACCACTGTTGAGATATGCTGTCGAGGTGTCGGGAGCAAGCGCTTTGGCTTTAACTAAGGTAGATGTTCTATCTGGAATGGAAAGGATAAAAGTGTGTGTTTCGTATAGAATGAAAGGGAAAATTGTGAGTGTTCCCGCATCTTTGAAAAATCTGGAAAACGTCGAACCGGTGTACGAAGAGATCCGAGGATGGAAGAGCCTGAACACACGAGAATTCGACAGATTCTTAGATTTCATTGAGAGAGAAGTGGGATGTAAGATCAAGTACATATCAACTGGTCCAGGAGTTGATGAAATCGTTGAGATAGGAGGGTGAGTCTGTATGGGAGTCAACTTGAAGGGAAGATCCCTTTTAACTCTCCTTGATTACACTTCAGAAGAAATAAGATACCTTCTGGATTTATCCAAACAGGTCAAGGCGGAGAATAGAGCCAGGGAAAAGCACAGAAGATTTGAGGGGATGACCCTTGCCATGCTTTTCGAAAAGAGATCCACAAGAACAAGGCTAGCGTTCGAAACTGCCTTCACTGAAGAAGGAGGACATGCCATATTCCTATCGAAACAGGATATCCAACTTGGTGCGAAGGAATCCATAGAGGATACGGCAAGAGTTTTGGGAAGGATGGTCGATGCGATCATGTTCAGAGGTTTCAAACAGGAGACGGTGGAGATACTCGCAAAATACTCAGGAGTCCCTGTATACAATGGCCTCACTGATGAATATCATCCAACCCAGGTTTTGGCAGATCTCATGACGATAGAAGAGAACTTCGATAGGCTTTCCGGTATAAAACTCGTTTTCATGGGAGATGGCAGAAACAACATGGCAAATTCTCTGATGATAGGATGTTCCAAGATGGGTCTTCATTACGTCATATGCTCTCCCAGAGAATTAAGGCCAAAGCAAGAGTTAGTTAAAAAATGTTTAGAAATAGCAAAAAACACAGGTGCTAAAATAGAGTTTACGGACGATGTTGAAGAGGCGGTTCAAGGAGCGGATGTCATATACACGGACGTCTGGGCATCCATGGGTGAGGAAGAAAAAGAAGAAGAAAGGAGAAAGCTGCTTCAACCATATCAGGTGAATGAAAATGTTATGGAGATGACAGGTAAAAAAGAAACGATATTCATGCACTGTTTACCAGCTGTCAAAGGCCAGGAGGTTACCTTCGGAGTGATAGAGGGAAAACAGAGTCGAGTCTGGGATGAAGCCGAGAACAGGAAGCATACCATAAAAGCTCTGATGATAGCAACTCTTCTGTGATAGAGGTGATGAGACTGCTGCTGTACCTTGTAAGACACGGGAAAACTACTTGGAACGAAAAACGCCTGTGGCAGGGTAATGTGGATACGGAGCTGAGTGAGGAAGGAATAATTCAAGCGAAAAAACTAGCTTTGAGATTTTCTTACGTTCCGATAGAAGCCGTTTATACGAGCCCTTTAAGTAGAGCATACAGAACGGCTGAAGAGATAGCAAAGGTTCATCTTATGAAACCAATATGCGTTGAAGATCTGAAAGAGTGTGATATATCCCTTTGGAATGGTCTAACCCTTGAGGAGGTTTTGGACAGGTACGGTGAAGAATTCCACAGATGGAACGTTGATCCTGAAGCTGATATAAGAGGAATAGAATCCCTTGGAAATCTCCAAAGAAGGATGGTTAAAACGGTTAAAGAGATCTTGAAAGATCAGGAAGGGGATATAGTCATTGTCTCTCACGCACTGGCTTTGAAAACTTTCGTGTCTTGGATTCTGGGAATACCGGTAACGGAGCACAGAAGATTCAAACTGGAAAATGCTTCCGTAACAATTGTTGAATTTTCCGACAATCCCAGGGTATTGGTGTTGAACGATACATCACACTTGTGAAGGTGATCCTTATGAGAGCGGAAACGAAGCTTCTCTCATATGCGAAACCCTATTGGCATCTCTTCGTTCTGGCAATAGTGATTGTTCTGGTATCGACTTACGTTGAAATCATGCCTCCAAGAATTGTGAAGGATGCTATAGATAGTTACATAAACAATCAGAATATACCCGTTAACGATAGAATAGGGATTGTGAACGACACACAGAACGTGCAAGAATTCTTCACAACTGTTGTGACGAGTATCATAAAGGACATTTTTCTACTCGGTGGTATCATAATATCCTTGATACAGCTCAGCAAGATTCTCTTCATTCAGTTATCCTATATTTTCCCCATAGTCATAGCTTCCATGATTCTCTTCAGATACTTCGACAGGAAGGTATACAGAATGGTCAGAACCAATCTTGCAAGGATAAACGCTTTTCTAGCAGAGCACATAGCTGGTGTGAGTGTTGTGAAGATCTTCAACGCTGAGGAACAAAAAAAGAAGGAGTTCGACAACATCGCTAAAGATTATTATAAATCCCTGATAAAGCAGTTGTACGTTTTCGGCATATTCAGACCTTTCATGGATTTCCTTTACTTTTTGGGACTCAGTTTGATAATATGGTTCGGTGCAAAGTACATAATGAACAAAACGATAGGTTTCGGTGCGCTGTATGCTTTTGCCTCCTACCTTGACATGTTCTTCGCCCCTCTCAGAGATATAGCCGAAAAGTACGATATCGTTCAAAATTCAATGGCCTCGGCTGAGAAGATATTCAACCTGTTTAAAGAGAATGGAGAAAAGCTCGGAAAACCTGATGGAAAGAAACACGTTGAAAAGGGTGTTGTGGAATTCAAAAACGTATGGTTCAGCTATGATGGGAAGAGATGGATACTCAAAGATGTGAACATAGTGTTCGCTCCAGGATATCTTACAGCCATCGTTGGAGAGACGGGAGCGGGAAAAACATCCCTCATGAATCTTTTAAATGGACTTTACGTTCCTCAGAAAGGAGTCATACTGGTCGATGATATTCCTCTTCAGGAGTATGACTTGAAATCCTTGAGAAGAGAAATAGCAGTCGTTCCACAAGATGTCGTTCTTTTCTCTGGAACGATTCTAGACAATATCCGTTTGTTTGATGAGAACATCCCAGAGGAGAAAGTTCTGGAAGCTCTGGAGAAGGTGTATGCCATGGATATAGTGAACAAATTGGAAAAGGGAATTCACTATGAGGTGGTAGAGAGAGGTACAACTTTATCATCTGGTGAAAGACAGTTGATAGTTCTTGCAAGGGCTGTTTTGTTCGATTCCAAGATACTGGTTCTGGATGAGGCGACGAGTAACATAGACGTTGAAACGGAAACAAGGATACAGAAAGCCTTAAGGGAATTGTCGAAGGATAAGACGGTTATAATGATTGCTCACAGGCTATCCACAGTCAAAGATGCAGATAGAATAATCGTTATTCATAACGGTCAAGTGGTGGAGGAAGGAAGGCACAGAGAACTCCTCAAGAGAAGAGGGGTCTATTATAAACTCTACGAAGTGCAATTCGAGATATGAGGAGGGATAAATATGGATAGGGTAGATAAGTTGATGGAGCAAGCTGAAAGCGAGAACGTTGATGCTGTGATGATAATAAATTTCGAAAACTCTTCGAAAGCGAGTTCATTTTATTTCTCAGGTTTTACAGGATCTTTCAGTATCCTGATCCTCCACAGAGATTTCAGAAAACTCATAACGGATCCCAGATACACGGAGCAGGCAAAGAAGGAAACGAACTTCGAGATCGTGGAGTACAGGGAAGGGGATGTCTTCGATTTCTTAAAAGGAATCCTGGATGAACTCCCTCTGAAAAAATTAGGGATAGAAGAGAGCAGAGTTTCCCTGCATGTCTACAACCAGCTTAGAGAAAAACTTGGGGTTGAGTTTGTGGCTGTGGATAAATACATAACTCTCCTCAGGATGAGTAAAGATGAAGAAGAAATCAGAAGAATCAGAGAAGCTGTAAAGCTGGCGGAAGAAGCGTTCAGGCAAACTCTGGAGATCCTAAAGCCCGGTATGAAAGAGAAGGAAGTGGCGGCGTACCTTGAATACAGAATGAAAATTTTGGGAGCAGAATCCGCAGCTTTCGAAACCATTGTAGCATCTGGTTGGAGATCCGCACTGCCTCATGGAAGGGCGAGTGATAAGAAGATAGAGAAGAATGAACCTATCGTTTTCGATTTCGGAGCAAGGTTGAACGGTTACTCCTCGGATATAACCAGGATGGTGTGTATAGGAGAGCCTTCTGACGATTTCAAAGAGATTCATTCAATAGTTTCCGAAGCTCAAGACAGAGCTCTTGAAAAAGCCCGAGCTGGTATAACTGGGAAAGAGCTGGACAACGTTGCAAGAGATTTCATAAGTAGCAAAGGATACGGTCCCATGTTCGGGCATAGTCTTGGGCATGGCCTTGGAATAGAGGTCCATGAGGCACCAAGAGTCAGCACTAGGAATGAGGAGAAACTACCGGAGAATTCGGTGGTTACCATAGAACCCGGCATATACCTTGAAGGACGCTTCGGTGTCAGAATCGAGGAAGATGTCGTTTTGAGAAAAGAAGGGAGGGAGATTTTGACCTCCCTTCCACGAGAGATTATCACCGTCTGAACACTATTGAACTGCTAATCTCAGTATCTCAAGAATGTCCTCTCTATACAATTTCTTGAGTTTTCCAAGAGGTTCCTTTCATACAGGCGTTTCCGCTACTTTTTCTATATTCTCCTCTGGGATACCGGCATCTTTAAGAAAGACAGGAGCTTCCACTTTTTTGAGCCAGGCTTTGAACCTTTCTATACCTGATAAAACCAGATCCTTACCGG
>MZGO01000107.1 GCA_002084985.1 Thermotoga sp. 4484_232
ACGATAACCTCCGGCAGCGTTTCTCTCAAAGAACACGAAATCCTGGGAATATTCTCTCTCATGATCTTTCTGAAAGTCTTTTGAGATATACCAGATGTGAGGCGATATATCGGAAGTATCTCTTTGGTGTACACCCTCTCTGCTGGCACTACCTCTGGATTAGCCATTTCCAACTGATTGAACATACCTTTTTTCACGTTCCCAGTGACAAAAACATCTTTTCCAGTCAACTCTTTTATCTGGTCATACATGTACTCCTGATTGAACCATTTGAGGAGAATCTGGTATATACCATCTCCGAGTATCGCCACAACGAGTTTCAATGAGAAGATCCCCCAAAGTTTTGAGTCCCAACTTCTTCAAGTACTTTTCCCTACCAGGTCCTACCCCTTTCGCGTATCGCACTGGAAGATCGGGAGGCATTCCTCCAGTATTACATTTGAGTTTCTCAACGAGGAACCATTCCCTCATCTTCTCTATCATTTTCAATCCATTGCTGACACGAATCTTCACTCTTCCTTCAGGAAGCTTTTCTATCTTCTCTATATAATCGACAAAAAGAGATAGTTTCTTGGAAACTTCTTTACTAGACAGAATATCATCTTCTAAAACCGACATATCCTTCCTCATTCTGTAAAGAACGGATGATACATCCTTCTTTCCGTGGAGAAGCTCGATGAAATCCTTTTCTCTGTTGTCTAGAAAATCCTCAAGAAGAAGTGGTAACATATGATTCACCTCTGTATCACTCCAGGAGGATCAAGAGGTACTCCCAGATGATGGCCATCACCGAGAAGACGAAAGCAAGTATCAAAAGAGCTGATATTATTAGAAAACCTTTTTTCATGATCCTCTGTACACCCTCCGGTGGGTGTGTCTATACCTCCTTGAATGAATTGTAATCACTCTATGTAACCAACGTAAGGTAGGTTCCTGTACTTTTCGTTGTAGTCGAGGCCGTAACCAACCACAAAAATGTTTCCTATTTTGAATCCAACAAAATCCAGGTCGACTCCATGGTCACAGACCGTTTTCTCAAGAAAGGTCACAACCTTCAAATCCTTGGGACGGTATTTTCTGAGATATTTCAGAATGTATCGAAGAGTTAAACCCGTATCCACGATGTCTTCGATCACAAGAACGTACTCATCTTCTATGGATTCATCTATCCAGGATTTGACTCTTATTCTACCCGTAGAAGAGGATCCTTGGTAGCTTGATACATGAACGAAGGAATACTTAACGTTCAGGTCTATATTCAGGATGAGTTCACTGAAGAAATGTATAGATCCCTTGAGAACTCCCACAGCATGTATTGTGTCCGTGTACTGCTTGTAATAATCTGTTATTTCCTTTGCAAGCTCTTTTATCCTCTTCCTTATGGTGTTTTCATCTATCAGTATCTTGATGTTCATACGTTCATGACCACCACCTTAGTCTCTCCTGTAAGGTTTTCTTTGCTGACCTCAAAAGAGTTACCGACTTTCTCATAACTTCTAAACAGCGACGTGAAACTATCCACTCCCAGTATTCCAAAGGTTATGTATTTGGTCTTGTAATGCATCGGAATGACGATATCAGGTTTCACCGATTCTACCACCTTCTTGGCTTCTTGAGGACCTATTGTGAATGTTCCTCCGACTGGTATGAGTAAAACGTTGATTTCTCCCATCTCTCTTAAATGCCTTTCCTGAAGCACATGTCCAAGGTCTCCAAGATGCGCCACTCTAATCCCTTCCTTGAAGTCAAAAACAAAAACAATGTTTTTTCCCCTCGATCTTCCACCAACGTCATCGTGGAAAGTTTCTATACCCTTTATCGTAACTCCCTTGAACTCATGAACACCAGGGGTTTTGATAACCTTAAAATCCCCCTTGATCAAATGATGAGCGTTGTGATCGAAATGCTGATGACTCTCTGTTACAACATCGGGCGTTACATTCGGTATCTCGTAGCCAACACTTCTGTCGAAGGGATCGGTCAATATCTTCACCCCGTTACCTTCCAGCAGGAAGCATGCGTGCCCAAACCAGGTTATTCTCATACAATCCCCTCCCTTCAGACTTTCTGAACCTTCACCATATTGGTGGTCCCTGGTTTTCCAGGAGGGATACCAGCCGTTACTATGGCAACATCTCCTTCTTCTGCTAATTTTCTCTCCTTTACTTTCTTTAAGGATTTTTCTATCAAGTCATCCGTCGTTTTGACCTCATCTATAATCAGAGGGAGCACACCCCAAACCAGGGACAACCTGTGGTAGGTTTTCTCAAAAGGAGTTGTTGCCACTATGAGAGATTTTGGTCTGAAGCGAGCGACTCTTCTTGCAGTACTACCAGATGATGTCGAAGTTATTATGAGCTTAACCCCCAAATCCTCAGACAGCTGCCAACACGCGTGTGAAATGGCATCAGATATGTCGTAAACCGTTGAGAAACTCCTCAACCAATCCAAAGATATATGACGGTAGAACTCCAAACTTTCTTCAGCTTTTCTTGCAACACAATCCATAACTTTTATACAAGGAATAGGATATTTCCCAACAGCTGTTTCATCTGAAAGCATCAGAGCATCCGTTCCATCTAAGATGGCGTTTGCTATATCTGTGATTTCAGCCCTTGTCGGTCTTGGATTGTTGACCATAGATTCCAGAATTTGAGTTGCCGTTATCGCAGGTTTTGCAAGTCTGTTTGCAAGTTCTATGATTCTCTTTTGAGCCATCGGTACCTCCTCTATGGGAACCTCGACTCCCAGATCTCCCCTTGCAACCATTAAACCATCGCTGACTTTAGCTATTTCTTCCAAATTCTGGAGAGCTTGTTTCGTCTCGATCTTCGCTATCACAGGTATGTCGCAGTTTCTTTCTTTCAGGATATCTTTCAATTTCTGAACATCCTCTTTTTTCCTCACGAAAGAGACGGCAAAATAATCCACATGTGTGATTCTTCCACCGTTTTTCACGATAGTTTTTATCTTCACACCGTCTGTTTCCAAAACTTCGAGCTCTATCGCACCATCGGAAAGGAGTATCCTGTCACCTTTTTTCACATCCCTTGCTAATTCTTTACAATTAACAGAAACGATTTCCCTGTTTCCAATCATTTCTTCTGTTGTCAAATAGAAGACTTGCCCCTCTTCCAACTCAACGTAATCTTCATTCAGATAGCCCGTTCTTATCTTTGGCCCCGCCAGATCGAGGAGGATGGCAAGGGGAACTCCCTTCTCCTTTCTAACCTCTTTCAGTAGTTTTATCTTCTTCCTGTGATCCTCCAGATCACCGTGTGAAGTGTTGAGTCTTGCCACATTCATACCCGCATCTATCATCTTCTCTATCATCTCTTTACTTCCCGTCACAGGACCTATGGTACACACGATCTTCGTTCTTCTCATACTCATCACCTCATGAAAGAATCAAAGCCAGCTCGTACAGACTAAGATCTATCGTTTTCTTTTTACTCAAAGCATCAGAAAGTGGTACGCTCACAACCTCTCCCCTTTTCAAAGCCATCATGACTCCGTGCTCTCCTGAAAGGAGTGTATCGACAGCTCTTGCTCCCATCCTCAAAGCCAGAATTCTGTCGAAAGCCGTGGGACTTCCTCCCCTCTGAACGTGTCCAAGAATTGTTATTCTGGTTTCATATCCTATCCTGTGTTCCAGATGCCTTGCCACTGTGTAAGCGCTAGCGGCTCCCTCAGCGACGACGATTATGCAGTTTATCTTCCCTCTTTTCCTTTCCTCCGCTCGTGGGATGAAGCTGTATCTTTCAATTTTTGTATGGCATCGACAACCGTGTTTAAACATGTATCAACACCTATACTCATATCAGTTTCAGCTATATCGTTATCTATGGTTGCGGGAATACCGACAACAGGTACGCTGTAATCCATGTCCAAAAGCATTGCCCCCGTTAAACTTCCTTCACCGCCTATGACTATCAAGCCTTCGATACCTTCTTTTTCCAGGTTCTCCACGGCTCTTTTCCTACCCTCATCCACTTTGAATTCCTCGCATCTCGCTGTCCTCAGGATTGTTCCTCCTTTTTCCATGATACCGGCAACACCTGCATAATCCAGCTTCAGAAATTCTCCATCTATCAGTCCAGCAAATCCTCTTCTGACTCCCAAAACCTCCACTCCCTGAGTTACAGCCTTTCTCACAACTGCCCTTATGGCAGCGTTCATACCTGGAGCATCTCCACCACTCGTTAAAACCGCTATCTTCTTCATTCGCATCCCTCCACGCTCGAATTATAGCATCGTGCGCCGAAAGAGATGAGAAACGAAACCAATTTAACATGAGAGAACCACCTCTTATGAAAAGCCTCGAAATCTTCTTTCAATAGATCTCCTATTGCCTTTTTCCAGTTCTTTTCATGCTTTACCATTTCGAGTAGCTCTCTAAAATTCTCCTTTAAAGGTATCCTTTTGTCCAGAAAGAAGAAAAAGTGCGCACAGGAAAAATAGAAGCTCTTCAAAATACTCTCTTTCGATGGGTAATCGGAAAAAGAAATTGGATCCACCGGTTTTAGAAAAGCGGGAAAAAAGATCTTACCAGGGATTCTCTCGAACCATCCTGCAAGACCTTCATGTACCCAGAGAGGAACAGGGACATCATTCTTTCTACCCCAAAGAGTTAAATAAACATGCATCAACTCGTGCCTCAGGATCTTCTCACTATCCTTCCCCAGCTTTATGTATACGAAGCATTCGTATTCTGAGCATCTTGCACTTCCAACCCATGGTTTAAGAAGATCACCCTCAAGTTTTTTTATGAGCACTTTCCTATCAGGTTCAAATCCAAACAATTCCGTGAGTTCATTCTTGATAATGGAGAAATTCTTGGAGATCAAAAAACTCAGAGCTTTATCTTGAGACATTAAAACGGGTGTCAACAAAGATCCTTTAGCCCTTTCGAACGCTTCCTGGAAATCCTCAAGATCGAAAACAGAATCTATCATATCTTTCACCACTATTTTGCCACTCTCCAAAGCTCTTATTGCCGGCTCGAAAGGGCCACATCTTGATCCAATCAAAGTGATCTCCTTAACCGCTATCTGGGATACATTCACCGGAGGGGAACCTTTTACAGTGGTTTTCAAAACGATCATTCCTTGAGGTCTTACGAAGGAAACAGCGAGTTTCAGGCCATTCTCTCTTCCTGTGGCATCAACAACGACATCGTATTCACCGAACATATTCTCCGAGATGTCGCTTAATAGCAGAGTACGTGCCCCCCATTTTCTCGCTTTTTCCAACTTCTTCTCATGCTTTCCCACACAAACATGAGGTATTCCAGAGTAGGAAAACACCTTCGATATCAAAAGGCCGAGTTTACCATCACCTAGAATCATAACCTTGGACGTTGGAGGGATATGGACTTGCTCGAGAACCTGAAAAGCCGCTGCCAAGGGTTCCACGAATACAGCTTCTTCATCGGGGATGTTGTCTGGAAGGATGTGAACGTTTTCCTCAGGAAGAACGATGTACTCACCGAAGGTACCATTCAAATCCTTCATCCCCAATATCCTTATGTTTCTGCAATGTTTTTTCAAACCTCTTCTGCACATGTCACATTTCCCACATGAAACGTTTATCTCTCCAACCACTCTCTTTCCAAGGATTTCTTTAGGTCCTTCAACCACTTCCCCAACAAATTCATGACCAGGTACCCCCCTGAAATCCATGTAGCCTCTCAATATCTCAAGATCGGTGTTACATATTCCGGCCAGTTTTACTTTTATCATCACCCAACCTTCGGGACGATCTGGCCTTGGTAGATCCACAAGACACAATTTCTCTCCATTGAAAAACAACGCCCTCAAAACTCATCACCCTCTTTTTGATCTTAGTATAGCATTTATTTTTGATCTTTCTTTGTTGTAGAATTCTCCTTAGGAGGAGATATCTATGGGATGGAAAGTTCTCATTGAAACAGACAAGGTGAAAGCAGCTTTTATAGAATCCATGCTTCGTAATGAGGGGATACCCTTCGTTGAAAAGTCAACCAACATGACTCCCGTCATATTCGGATCGGGAGGTTCTGTGAAGATTTTGGTCCCCGAGGACAAACTGGAAGAAGCAAAAAAAATACTTGAGGAGGGGATAAAAGATGACTGATACAAAAAAGACACATCTTTACGGCGAGCATGTCAGATTCGGTGCGAAGATGTTCGAATTCGCCGGATGGGTTATGCCGCTTCAATACGAAAGCATCACCTCGGAAGTGAAGGCTGTCAGGGAATGTGTTGGTGTCTTTGATGTTTCCCATATGGGAGAGATCTTGATCGAGGGACCCGATACAATCGAGTTCGTTGACAGGTTGATAACAAACGATTTCTCTTCAATCAAAATCGATCAAGCTCTCTATACAGTCATGTGCAACGAAAAGGGAGGTATCGTGGACGATCTCCTAGCGTATAAATTTTCGAAGGATAGAGCGATGCTCGTCGTCAACGCTGCAAACACCGAAAAGGATTACAACTGGATATTTTCGAAGGATAGAGCGATGCTCGTCGTCAACGCTGCAAACACCGAAAAGGATTACAACTGGATATTAGGACACTCCAAAGGTTACGATGTTTCCGTAAAAGATGTTTCAGAAGATTTCGTGCTGGTGGCTTTTCAGGGTCCAAAAGCTCAAGAAATTCTTCAAAAGATCGCCAGAGCCGGAAGCAGGAGTTACCCTTTGGAGAACTCTCTTGGAATTCGCTATAAAGCATGGAGGAAAACCTGCAGGGCTCGGCGCAAGGGATCTCTGCAGGCTTGAAGCATCGTACATGTTGTACGGAGAAGACATGGATGAAAACACCACACCCCTTGAGGTTGGCCTTTCCTGGGTTGTTAAATTCCACAAGGATTTCATAGGGAAGGAAGCGCTTTTGACCCAAAAAGAGAAGGGGGTGAGAAGAAAGATCATAGGCCTTGTTCTGAAAGGTAAAAGTATAGCGAGGCACGGTTACAAAGTTTTCAAAGATGGGAAAGAAATCGGCAATGTCACAAGCGGGAATTACTCACCAACCCTTGAAAAGTCAATAGCCCTTGCCATCGTACGATCTGGATCCGTTAAAAATGGGGACGAAGTGGAAGTTGAAGTTAGAGGAAGGAAGATAAAAGCCGAGGTCGTGAAGTTGCCTTTCTACAGAGGTACCGTCAAATCGGGGAAAAAAACTAAGGAGGTGTGAAGATGAAAAAATATACGAAAACTCATGAATGGATAGAACTGAGTGATGGAACGGGAACAGTTGGTATAACGAACTACGCTCAAGAAAAATTGGGAGATGTGGTCTATGTGGAGTTACCAGATGTTGGAAAGAAGGTGAAAAAGGGTGAGGCGGTATTGACTGTGGAATCCGTAAAAGCAGCAAGTGACGTTTACAGTCCTGCCGATGGTGAGGTAGTGGAAGTTAACGAAACTTTGAACGACAACCCAGGATTGATCAACGAAGACCCCGAAGGAAAGGGATGGATATTCAAAATCAAAGTGGAAAACCCTTCTCAGCTCGATGAACTCCTTTCTGAAGAAGAATACAAAAAGTTCTGTGAGGAGGAAGGAGAATGAAGAAGTATCCTTACATTCCTCACACTGAAGAAGATATAGAGGAAATGCTGAGATACATAGGAGTGAAAAGCGTGGAAGATCTCTACTCCGAAGTCCCAATTACCATAACGAGCGATTTGAAGATACCCGAGTCTCAGGATGAGTTCTCAGTGAGAAGACATCTGGAAGAGTTAGCGAGTGAGAACATTTCACTGAAAGATCTCTCCGTTTTTATGGGTGCTGGCGTTTATCTAAGATACATCCCTTCCGTAGTTCACCACATAGCGATGAAGCCAGAATTTTTAACGGCATATACTCCTTACCAAGCCGAAGTCTCTCAGGGAACCCTTCAAGCTCTTTTTGAGTATCAGACTATGATATGTGAACTCACAGGTATGGAGGTTGCAAATTCCTCCATGTACGACGGGGGATCGGCAACTGCCGAAGCCGTCCTCATGGGACTGAGGATTTCCAAAGGAAGGAAAGTTCTCGTATCCAAAGCCGTTCATCCTGAATACAGGATTACGACGGAAACTTATGTAAAAGCTCAAGGATTCAAAATCGATGAGATAAGCTTCAACGATGATACGGGGGAGACATCCCTCGATGACCTTAAGGAGAAATTAGACGATGAGACCGCCGTTGTTGTGGTTCAGTATCCGAACTTTTTTGGAGACGTCGAAGGAAAGAGAGGATACGTCATGATCCTTCAAACGAGAGAACAGCACATAAGAAGAGCGAAAGCAACTTCAAACATATGCTCGAACCATGCTCTCTCAGCTCTCGCAACGGCTGTTTACATGAGTGTCATGGGGAAAGAAGGGCTGAAAGAAGTCGCTTATAGATC
>MZGO01000108.1 GCA_002084985.1 Thermotoga sp. 4484_232
AAACCGGGAGTTCCCCCATCCGAAATAGAGGATCCAACGATAAAAGCTCTTGTGAAGGTTGAAAGGTTGTTCGGGGATCATCTGAACCTTACGATACTCCTCAAGAATCCAAACACATTCTTTGAAGCCACGAGTCTGAGAAAACTCAAGGAACTTGAAGAGAAATTGAGGAATATAGATGGTGTGGAAAATGTCTTGAGTGTTGTTGATGTTCCAAGATTCGAAGGTTTTAGTGTGGAAACTAGTAAAGGACGTTTTGAAAGATCCCAACACCTCGACTTTCATAACAAAGGATGGAAGATATGCGCTCATATACTGCGCGTTGAGTGCGAAAAGACCTTCCAGAGAGGTTGTGGCACAGATCAGGAAAATCCTCAAGGATTATGAAGAACTCTCTCCCATGATGCTTGGGGAGCCCATCATAGATCAAGAACTCTTTTCTGAACTGACAAGACAAACTTCTGTTTATCCACCATTGATATTCTCCTTCATCCTCATCGTTTTCTTGTTTCAAACCAGATCTTTGAAAGGAAGCTTGTTATCATTGATAATCCCTGTCATGGCTTCTATAACCATAATGGCGATCCACTTCTCACTGGGGAATTTTCTCAACATCTTGACCGCTATGACCATCTCTTATTTGATGATAATAGGATCTGCTTATGGTTTGCATTTTTACAACGGCGTTCAATTCTACGAAAACGTGGAGATCGCTGCGAAGAGGAAATTCATCCCCATAATGTTCTCCATGCTAACAACAGTTGCAGGTTTCACATCCTTTATATTTCTAGATATAAGGGCTTTCAAAGAACTGGGAATACTGGTTTCAAGTGGATTGGCTCTCGTCTTCGTCATGGTTTTCACCTTCATGAGAGAAACGGTTAGTGTCTCCTCTAAAAAACCTAGATCCCTGGGGGTCGTGTATCTTGGCGGGAAATTTGCAAAGGCTATTCTGTTTTTCATGATAGTGATAGCTCTCGTATCTCCTTTCATTCTCAGGAACATAGAAATAGGAACAACTGGATTGAATTATTTCAGAAAAAGTTCCGAGATAAGGAAAGCTTACGGAATACTCTCGAAAGAGTTTCACTTCAGAGAACCCGTTTACCTTGTTCTGGAAAAAGAAAAGCCGTTCACCGCTTTAGATAACAAGAAGTTAGCAGAGATCATGAAAAATATAGAAAAGATAGAAGGTGTATCCAAAGTATCCTTTCCCGTGGACATACCGATTCCCCTCATGAGGATACTTGTGAAGAACCAACCGTTCCTGAGGTTTTTCATCAAGGGGAAGGCTTTGAGGATGATTATAAACCTCACACCAGAGGGTGTAGCGAAAGCCGAAGAAATAAAGGAAGATATATCGAAGATACTGGCAAAATATGAGTACAACTACACGATAGCCGGTACCATCTTCGTGTGGGTGAAGATTAACAGCGAAATACTATCGAGTCAAATTAAAAGTCTCTTCATAGCACTCCTCTTGATATTCGCCATAGTGCTTGCGATATTCAGAAGACTCATCATATCCCTGACGACTGAAATTTCTACATCCATAATCACCAGCATGTTGATGGGGAATTTCATAAACATGACGGTACTTCATATAAATCTTGAAATTTCCACATCCATAATCACCAGCATGTTGATGGGGCTCGTTATAGATTATTCCATACACATAGCATCCGAAATCAAAAGAACCAAAAGTGCAAAAGCAGCCGTTGAGAAGTTGGTCCCGCCATTTTGGGAAACGCTCTTGGTCTGATAGCGGGATTTTCCATACTCCTTCTATCCCCTCTGGCTTTGTTCTCAAACGTCGCCATTCTCATGATACTTGGTATAAGCATAGGGGTCTTCGTGACGTTGACGGTGGAGACCTGGATTTTAGAAAAATTTATCTAAATAAGAACATTAAAAATCCGATAATTAGAACGAGAAAGCCAGGGGGGTGATTTTCATGAACGTGATGCCAGTTGGAACCGAAGGTTATATAAGAACTGAAAATTCTGGATTCGAATACCTCAGCGTGAATCTGGAATACGAGAAAAACGAAGAAGGAGAAGTTTTGGAATTGACGGCGGAAAGACTTTATGTGAACGTAAAGAAGATATCCTATGGATACAACTTCAAACCTCATTTCAGAGGTGTGACGAGGAACAGAAAACGGCAGAAAGAATACTGAATTTTGCAAAATCCATATCTGGCGGAGATCCTTCGAAAATAGAACTTCTGAGAAATGCTGTGGAGAGAGGTTTCAAAGAAGTCGAAAAGATTTTCGGCAAGCTTCCAGAGATATCGAAGAAAACCTACGAGCTCGTTATGAAGGGATTTGATGAGTGGAAGGGCGAAACAGCAGAAGTCACAAATTATACAAACACTGCCTACTTTGAAAGTGTACAACTTGTGTACGAGAAACTTGAAATCGAAGCCAGTTTGGATGAAGTAGCATGAAATGAAGGAGGGGGTATGCGCCCCCTCCTTTATCTATCAGTATTCAGGCATTTCTGGTTGGCTCATTTCCTTCTTCTCTTCAGGTTTTTCCACAACTAGAACCTCTGTCGTCAGAAGCATTCCAGCGATGGATGCTGCGTTCTGAAGGGCACTCCTTGTAACCTTCGTTGGGTCGATGATACCCCTTTCGAACATGTCGCAGAATTCTCCTTTTAAAGCATCGAAACCGTATGCCAGATCATTCTTTTCGAGGATCTTTTCCATGATCACCGCACCATCGTAACCAGCATTCATCGCTATCTGTTTCACTGGTGCCTCGAGTGCTTTCGCCACAATCGTAGCTCCAACCTTCTCATCTCCATCGAGTTCTTCTATAACCTTTTCAACGGCTTTCTTGGCTCTCAGAAGTGTCACACCTCCACCTGCGACGATACCTTCCTCAACAGCTGCTCTTGTTGCACTGAGGGCATCTTCTATTCTGTGCTTTTTCTCTTTGAGCTCAGTTTCAGTTGCAGCTCCAACCTTTATGACGGCAACCCCTCCGGAAAGTTTTGCCATCCTTTCCTGGAGTGTTTCCTTCTCGTATTCTGATGTTGTCTCCTCTATCTGAGCCTTGATCTGTGAAATCCTCTTTTTGATGGCTTCGGGATCTCCTTTTCCGCCAACTATGATGGTTTCGTCCTTTTTCACCCTGACGAGATCCGCTCTTCCAAGATCGTTGAGTGTGAGATCCTCAAGAGATATGCCGAGCTCCTCACTTGCCACGGTTCCTCCTGTGAGAATTGCGATATCCTGAAGCATGGCTTTCCTTCTCTCACCAAACCCAGGTGCTTTCACAGCACAGGCCTGAAGTGTCCCCTTGAGTTTGTTGAGAACCAAAGTCGTTAGAGATTCTCCTTCAACATCCTCTGCTATAACAAGAAGTGGTTTTCCAGTCTGTGCAACTTTCTCAAGAATTGGTATCAATGGTTTAACTGTACTGAGTTTTCTGTCAGTTATGAGAATGTAGGGCTCTTTCAGAACGACTTCCATTTTCTCTGTATCGGTGACGAAGTATGGAGAAATGTAACCTCTGTCAAACTGCATTCCTTCTGTGAACTCAACGAAGGTATCAAGGGTTTTGGAGTCTTCAACCGTTATGACACCATCTTCCCCTACTTTGTCCATAGCTTCCGCTATGAGTTCTCCTACCTCAGGACTGTTTGCTGATATGGCGGCAACATGTGCTATGTCATCTCTTCCCTGAAGTTTCTTGGAGAGTTTCTTTATCTCTTCAACAGCAGCCTCAACTGCTTTATCTATACCTCTTTTTATGAGTATAGGATTTGCACCGGCTGCCACGTTCTTCAAACCTTCTTTGATCATAGTCTGCGCGAGCAGTGTTGCCGTTGTTGTACCATCACCAGCAATATCGTTGGTCTTTGAAGCTACTTCCTTGAGGAGCTGTGCACCCAGGTTTTCGAATTTATCTTCAAGTTCAATCTCCTTAGCAATGGAAACACCATCGTTGGTTATGGTTGGAGAACCCCAAGATTTCTCTATGACAACGTTTCTACCCTTGGGACCAAGAGTTATCTTCACTGCTCCGGCAACTTTGTCCACACCCCTCTCGAGGGCTCTTCTTGCTTCTTCATTAAACTTTAGCAGTTTTGGCATATCTCACACCTCCTTCACTCTTCGATTTTGGCCAAAATATCGCTGGCATCGATGATGATGTAATCCTCATCCTCAATTTTGATTTCGGTTCCCGCATACTTCGAGAAAATGACCTTATCTCCTACTTTCAAATCGATATCTTCAACTTTTCCAATTGCGATAACCTCTGCCTTCATGGGTTTTTCCTTGGCAGAGTCGGGAAGAACGATTCCACCTTCCGTTTTCTTCTCCTCTTTTATAGGTTTTATCAGGAGTCTTTCTCCGAGCGGTGTAACCTTCATACCATCACCCCTCCTTTAGATATTAGCACTCTCATATCTAGACTGCTAATACAAAGTTTACACCCAGTTCTTTTTCATCCAAAGAACAGTTTTTAGGAGATAACTGAAATTATTTTTGATTATATACAATAATTTTCGATTATATTTTATTTTCTTATTATATCTCCCAAAATCTATCAGTTTCGTTGTTTTACAAGGTACATTTAAGTATACAATTGACTATTCCCAAAATCCCCAACCTTGTGAATGTGATGAAGGATGCGTTCTTTCAGATAAGTTGTACAAAATGGAAGGCCGATACAGGGTCGCCACCGTCTGGTGTGATTTACTGTTTATCCTCAAGCATACAGGAAAATAACCCGATCTTGACGATTTTTCACCATTGTGATAATATTGAAACGACCGCGAAGAGTGTGATACGAGGTCTTTGAATGGTATCAAGAGCGGGCGTAGCTCAATTGGTAGAGCATCGGCCTTCCAAGCCGAGGGTTGCGGGTTCGAGTCCCGTCGCCCGCTCCAGCGCCCGTAGCTCAACAGGATAGAGCATCGGATTTCTAATCCGAGGGTTGTGGGTTCGACTCCCACCGGGCGCGCCATTTGTGGTGACCATAGCTCAGCTGGTAGAGCGCCTGACTGTGGATCAGGTGGTCGCGGGTTCGAATCCCGCTGGTCACCCCAGATGCGCGCCCGTAGCTCAATTGGATAGAGCGTCGGACTTCGGATCCGATGGTTGCGGGTTCAAGTCCTGCCGGGCGCGCCATATAGGATTCATACGCAATACTCTATCCGATAGAGAATACACATTCCAAGGGAGGTAAGAACCATGGAGGTACTGAAGGTCGCTTCCAATTCCAACCCAAACAAGGTAGCAGGAGCACTGGCTGGCGTCATAAGAGAAAGTGGAAAGGCAGAGCTTCAAGCTATTGGGGCGGGAGCTGTGAACCAAGCGGTTAAGGCTATCGCCATAGCCAGAGGGTACCTTGCTCCCAGTGGTGTTGACCTCGTTTGTGTTCCTGCATTTACAGATGTAGAAATCGATGGAGAGACAAGAACCGCCATTAAGTTCATTGTATTCCCAAGAGAGTGAATTCAAAAGGGGTATGAACCCCGCCTTTAAGGCGGGGTTTTTGCTTTCAAATGGGCAATTCCTCCCATCTCTTGAAGTTGAGAACTCTCTCTTTACATGGATTCAGCTTTTCAAGAAACATCTGCGAAAAGACCATGAAGAGAAGTTGCTTTCTGTAGTGAGAATCTGTTCCAAAAGTGTAGAATACATCACTATCCTTAGTGTACTCGATTATCATATCGCTTTCTTTCAATCTGTGAGGGGCCAAGTTGAGTTCAAGGATCTTTCCACTTTTCTCAACGATATGCGCTATCTCTTCACCTCTTTTTATCCAGTTCTCAAAACCTATGCTTTCAACAGGATGTGCTATAGCATGTACAAGAGGATTTTCCACCAATTTCTTGAACAATTCCCATCTTTTTTTGATCCCTTCCCCATAATCGAAATGTATCGCTCCCAGGACAAAATCTGCTTTCGATAGGACCTCTTCCGAATAGTCAAGAGATCCATCTGGATTTATATCAATTTCGATCCCCTTCAAAACCCCTTCACAATTTCAACGTTTTCTTCTATGAACCTCAATACTCCTTCCTCCACTTTCAAAAATCTTTCAAGAAAAAGGCGCGTCTTCCTGGAAAGCCCATCTTTTCTCATGAAATGGTTTATCCATTCAAAGAGATCTTTTTTATGTCTGAAACCCTTTATGAACTCCTCTTTCTTTCCATCCTCTACTATCGATGTCTCCGCAACGAATTCGGAAAAGTTCAACATATCTCCTCCTTGATCCTTCGATCAATACGGAAATTCTGGAAATGCGTACCCTGGGGATCTTTGAGGATTTGAAAGTCCCAGTATTCTCGCATAATCTAAATCCCAAGCAGATTCCCATGCGTACCAGTAAAGAACGACTTTTTCAGAAACCTGATATTCGTATGCAATGGAAATTATATAACTCCAGATATCATAATTTGAGGTATATTCTATCAAATCCTCCAGAAAACCGCTTGTCCATTCTCCACCTGTATCTTCTGGATTTGGATCGTCGTCATCATCTATGTCCCCATATGAAGATTTATCAGCGTCCGTTGCTGTAAGAACTATAGCTACATTTTCAAGATCATCTAGATCATCTACAAAGCTTCCAGAGTGGCATGCATCTATTATGATCTTGAAGGTCACGTTTGGAAACTCTTCTAGCATATTCTTGAACTCCTGAGCAGTCATACTGGTGTTTCCCATGACCAGGACATCACGTCCACCGTGGGTCACTATGTATATCGA
>MZGO01000014.1 GCA_002084985.1 Thermotoga sp. 4484_232
GTTTGGTTTCAAACCTTATCCATTTTTCGAGCTACCGGAGGAGGAAAAAGAGGCTCCAAAGGTGGATCTGTCATTCTGAGATTTTATTTGGAAAAAAGTCTGGATGTGATAAAATTTATGAAACACGTTCGAGGTGAAACACATGTGTGGAATTTCTCTTAAGGGATCAAAAGTGTTCTTCAGAAGTGAATGGTGGTGGCGGTACCCCGATTCGGTGGGGTAATCGTCACTGTTTTGTTGTATTACGCCGAATCGGGGCTCTCCTTAAAAGTGGAGAGCCCCTTTATTTTTATAAGGAGGTGGTTTTTTATGAGAATCAGGGTTAATCTATCAGTAGAGGACATGCCAAAGAGCTGGTACAACGTTGTAGCCGATCTTCCTTTTAATCTCGATCCACCATTGGATCCAGGAACCAGAGAACCTCTGAACCCAGAAAAGCTCTCTCCTATATTTCCTCAATCCCTCATAGAGCAGGAAATATCTGACGAGAGATTCATCGAAATTCCCGAAGAAGTAATCAGAGAATACGCAGTCTACAGACCGACTCCGCTCATAAGAGCAATGTATCTTGAGGAGTATTTGGGAACACCTGCAAGGATCTACTACAAATACGAAGGAGTCAGCCCAACAGGGAGTCATAAAACGAACACATCGATACCGCAGGCTTATTACAACGCTAGAGAAGGGGTGAAACGGCTGGTGACGGAAACAGGAGCGGGACAGTGGGGAAGCGCTTTAACCTATGCTGGAAGAAAATTTGGATTGGAAGTGGGAGTCTTCATGGTTAAAGTGAGTTACTTTCAGAAACCCATGAGGAAAAACCTGATGCAACTGTACGGTGGAAATGTTACACCCAGTCCAAGCGAGAAGACAAAATTTGGGAAGAGACTACTCAAGGAGAATCCAGAAAATCCTGGAAGCCTTGGTATAGCGATAAGTGAAGCAATGGAGGCTGCTCTGGAAGATTCAAAAACCAAGTATTCCCTTGGAAGTGTCCTGAACCATGTTCTTCTTCATCAGACTGTCATAGGCCTTGAGTTGAAGAAACAACTCGAAATGATCGGCGAAAGGCCAACGATCATAATGGGATGTCATGGAGGAGGTTCTAACTTTGGGGGAACGATCCTTCCCTTCATACCGGATAAGCTGGAAGGAAAGGATATAAGGTTCGTGGCCTGCGAGCCAACTGCATGCCCGTCTCTTACCAAGGGGAGGTACGATTACGATCATGGAGACACAGCTGGTATAACGCCTCTTCTGAAGATGTACACACTGGGAAAGGATTTCATACCACCCAAGATACATGCGGGAGGTTTGAGATACCATGGCTCTGCTCCCATAATAGCTAGACTGGTTCATGAAGGAATAGTGGAGGCTCAGGCATTCGATCAAGATGAGATATTTAAATGGGCGAAGGTTTTCTCAAACATTGAAGGGATAGTCCCGGCTCCAGAGAGTGCACACGCTATTGCAGGTGTGGTTAAGGAAGCTTTGAGGGCAAAAGAGGAGAAAAGGGAGGAAGTCATCGTCTTCAATCTGAGTGGACATGGCCTTTTCGATCTCACTGCTTACACTTGAAAAGAGCCCGCGATAATAGCGGGCTCTTTCATTGAAGATCTATCAACTCTTTCTTCAATTCCTTGTATCTCTGGTACTTCTCTTCGTAGTAATCTAAATTTCTATCGGGATACACGATCTTGGATATTCTGTGCCCTCTTTCGAAGGCATCACGATGATCTTTATAGAGGCCCGCGGAAAGTCCTGCAAGAAGTGCCGCTCCCAGAGTCGTGGCCTCCGATGTTTGAAGAAGATGTATGGGAATACCGAGTACGTTCGATCTTATTTTAACTACGAGTTCACTGAGGGATTCTCCTCCAACCATGATCAGTTTGTAATCCTTTTCAAGGCCTAAATTTCTCAGATTCTCTATCATGGATCTCACTTCGAACGAGAGACTCTCTATTATAGAGATCAACATTTCATCGGAATCCGTCTCATCCGATAGATTCAGAAAGCTGGCTCCTGCTCTCATATTGGAGAAAATTCCCCTCAGGAATGGGAAGAAATAAACCGTGTTCGTTTTCATCTTCACGTTTTCAAGATGCTCGAAATCCTTTCTCAGAACTTTCCTCAGGAACCATTCAATACAGTATCCTCCCGTTGGTAAACCATCGACAAGGTAATAACGATGCGGGACAACGTGAAAACCTGCGTTGAAGTCATATATGATGTTTTTCAGAAAGATGTTCAGTACATCATCATCTACTCCCCACAGTACGGCTTCCGTTGTACCAGTTGAATTCAGCACTTTATCAAGGTCGAAAACGCCCGCTGGAAAAGAAGCCGTCATATGATCCTGACCAGCTGTCGTTACGATCACATCCCTTGGAAGGCCAAGGTCGAGAGCAATATCGGATTTCACAGTTCCTCTTGGTATTCCACTGTCCGCTATGCCTGGGAGGTGTTTTTTTGGAATGTTCGCTATATCCAGAATTTCCTCACACCAATCCCCTGTTTTTAGATCGATCAGCATGGTTCTGGAAGCTAAGCATCTGTCCATCCTTTTGTCACCTGTTAGGATGTATGCGATGTAGCTTGAAACGTCGAGCCATGTTTCAATCCCTTCCATTTCCTCTTTGAAAGAGTGATAATAATACATCATCTTGAAGATTGAAAAGATCCAAGACGCTCTGAGCCCTGTTCTTCCGAATATCCATTCTGGATCGACACGGGAGAAGAACTCCTCGTATGTTTCCCTGGTTATTGTGTTGTACCAGATCAATCCTGCCATACTGGATCCATCTTTCCTCACCGGGAAAACCGTCTCTCCCAAAGATGAAATACCGATTGCTCTGATTTTCTTTTTCACATCATCCGGTATACTGTAAAGGAGTTTTGAAACAGTTTTCCAAAGTTTTTCAGGATGGAGGATCTCCTTCAAACTCTCGTGAAATTCGAGCGGTGTTCTGGCTCTGGTCCCCCATATGGGTTTTCCTTCTTCGTCGTACACCCAGAGTTTTATATTCGTTGTGCCTATATCCAATCCCACAAGCATCCAACCACCCTTTCAAGATATTTTTCCATAAACCACCTCTCCTTTTTTCACAGTGGCGATCAGGTTGAGATCCCTATCTAAAATCACCAGATCCGCTATATAACCTTCTTTTATCCTTCCCAAATCCTCTATGGAAAGATTCGATATAGCGTTGTAAGATGAAACGTGCGTCAATTCCTTCAAGGATGCTCTTGTGAATTTTCGGAAGTTTCTAACGGCATTTATGAAAGTGAGAGTACTTCCTGCAAGGCTACCGTTTGAAAGCCTCGCTACACCGTTTTCCACGAATACCTTCAATCCTCCCAGCTCGTAAACGCCATCTTTCAAACCCGCTGCGGATATCGCATCGGTTATGAGAATTATTCTACTTGCACCTTTTGTTTTATATATAAGTTCCACCATCTGGGGAGAAAGATGAACACCGTCACAGATGAGCTCAAGGACGATATCATCAAAGTAGAGTCCAGCTCCAGTTATTCCGATTTCCCTGTGATGCAAAGGTCTCAAAGCATTTGGAAAATGTGTGATTCTCTTGACTCCCATATCGTGCGCTTTTTTCACATGTTCAAATTTCGCATTCGAATGTCCCATGGATATTACAACACCCTTGTTCATAAGCGCTTTAGAATACTTGCTGAACCCTTCTATCTCCGGTGCCATCGTTATCAGTCTCAACACATCCTTTTCTGAGATGGCGTTTATCTCTTTCTCGCTTGGTTTCCTTACGTATTCAGGATTCTGTGCTCCCACTTTCTCAGGCGATATGTAGGGACCTTCAAGATGAATTCCCAAAACCGATGTTACATCCCTTCCATTCATGTATTCTTCAACGACATCTAAAGCTTTTAGCATATCCTCCAAAGAGCACGAAACTGTTGTTGGAAGAAATGAGGTTACACCCTGTGCGTAGAAGAACTCTTCCATCTTTTCAAGGGATTTTTTGGAAAGATCCATTGTATCCACTCCGAAACTTCCGTGAACATGGGGGTCAAAGAATCCAGGAATCACTATGAAAGACCAGGATCTTTTCTTTTTGGATACCTTTGATATCTTTCCATCTTCTATCTCCAGTGAACCTGTGAATTCCCCTTCCAGAGGATCGACCATAAGAATATTGTCCAGAATCAACCTTATCACCTCCTGTGTTTGCTGTTAAAATTTTAAAACGGGAGGGATGATTCTGATTTGGATCTTCGTTCTCTCATCCGTAACGACATCTATTTTCCTATGGATCTCCATACCTTATCTTATAATGAATTACCTGAGAAAGAAGAAGGAGATCTTCAGGGAAAAGATAGAGGAGAACATTGAGAAGAAGATGGAGGTCATCAGGGAGTTCTGCGATCTTGTGGATGAAGGTCCAAGAGAAGAGATGCAAAATATGCTGGATGACTTCAAGTTCGCTCTCTCTCAGGCCGATAGATCGGATATGGAAAAAAAGATCGTGAGGAGATTTTTTGAGATACTGGACAATTTGCGAAATCTTGATGAATGGAGAAGTAGAGTTAAACTCTGGGAACTGGAAGATGAAATGAAAAGGTTGAACGATGAAATGAAGGAGTTGAGGAAATTCCACAACGATGTTGTGGAGAGTCACAACAGAAAATGCAGGAAACTGATCTTTCTGCCTGCGGTGAAGATGTTCAACATCAAACCCATGGATACTTTGTGAAAGGAGGTTCTTGGGTGACTGAGGTTTCGGAATTCGATTACTACCTTCCCAAAGAGCTGATCGCTCAAGAGCCGGTGGAGCCGAGAGACTCATCTCGTCTGATGGTTATACACAGGAAAACTGGAGAAATCGAGCACAGAATATTCAGGGACATCGTTAACTATCTCGAAGAAGGGGATCTTCTCGTTCTGAATACAACTAAAGTTATACCGGCAAGACTCTTGGGAAAAAAAGAGACAGGAGCAAAGGTTGAGATCTTTCTGCTTGAAAAAATGAAAGAAGGCGTTTGGAAATGCCTCGTAAAGCCTGGATCTAAAGTGAAAATTGGAGCGAAAGTATTGATAGGAGATCTGATAGCAAGATGTTTAGAAAGATTTCCCGATGGGGCAAGACTCATGGAATTTGAGCCAGGGGATGACTCCGTCATATTCTCCCATGGGAAGACCCCTTTACCTCCTTACATAAAAAAGGATGTTCCTTCCGATAGATACCAAACTGTTTATGCCAAAGAGGAAGGAGCGGTCGCTGCTCCAACAGCTGGGCTTCATTTCACAGAGGAACTTTTAAAAAAATTGGAAAATAATGGTGTTAAATTTGCAGAGGTTATCCTTCATGTGAGCCTTGGCACTTTCAGACCGGTTAAGGCAGAAAGAGTGGAGGATCATAAAATGGAGGAAGAGTATTACAAAGTGCCAGAAGCAACTGTCAAAGCGATCGAAGAAACTTTAAAAAGAGGAAGAAGAATAGTAGCAGTTGGAACGACTGTCGTCAGAACTTTGGAAACCATAGTGAGACTTCCCAAAAGAAAAGAGTACGAAGGTAAGACGGATCTTTTCATATACCCTCCATTCGAGTTCAAACTCGTCTCTGCCCTGATAACGAACTTTCATCTTCCAAAATCAACTCTTCTGATGCTTGTCAGTGCATTTGCGGGGAAAGACCTCATAATGAAAGCTTACAAAATAGCGATTGAGAAAAGATACAGATTCTTTTCCTTTGGGGACGCTTGTTTGATACTATGAAACCATCTGTTTTTTCTCTATGCTAGCTGGTAGAAGAGGTCTATGAATAACGATAAATTCAAAAAAATGCCCACCAGAGGTGGGCATTTTTAGAAGAATTACATGATCACCATTCGATCTTGAAATCCGAGAAAGTGACCTTCACAGAATTCAAAAACCAAGCTTTTGCTATCAAACCAACTTTCGTGAACTCGTGTGGATTTGTCACGATCTTTCCAAGGAATTCCCAATCCTCGGATCCAGGTTCTCTGTAGAAGAACGAGTATTCATTCTCTACAGCTTTTATCTTCAACCAGCCTGTCTTGTAAGGATAATTCCTTATGAAATCGCCTTCCGTATCTGGTATCAGGATCATGAAAGGTGCCCATCCGCCGCATATTCTTGAGTAGCTTCCCTCTATGGCTATATTGTTCTGATCCTTTGGCCCAAAGTAAACAGCGTAAACCTTTCCCGATTCTTTTCCATTCCAAAGAACCAAACCAACATGAGTATTGAGGACCCTCTTTGGCATCTCAAAATGAACGCTCACTTCCCATCTGTCTTTATCCGGGATATCAACCACAAGCATTGGAGCTTTTCTTCTCTCGCAGTTCCAGATATCGGATCCAGGGACCGCATAGATCGTTATCTTATTCCCCTCGATCCTGTACCAGTTGTTTGGCTCTGGAGAACTCCATTTCCAATTGTAAGTTACAGTCTTCTTGACCGGACGAGGCTTTGGAAGAACGGCTACTCCTTCCTTTTTGTATCCTATCCATTTCAGAAATCCTGGATGCTCGTACGTGTCCAGATATATGTTCATGGGTATCTTTATCCTGAGCGTGCTTTCATAGACTTTTTCATCGTTCACGTAGAATACAGCGGAACCATCGCTGTTCCACACTATCTTGAATGTACCATCCACATACCCATTGTAGTCCAGATTGGTAACTTCTTTCACTTCGCTTTTACCCTCTTCTCCGTAGACGTACACGTATATCTTCCTCTCTGTTGGATCTGTGATGAAGCCTATGAAGAATCCTTTTTCTGTGGACATCAGTCCCATATTTTGATATTCCTTCTCACTTGTAGGCCATCTTGCGTTCCATATCACCGTTATAGGTGGTGTGAACTCCTCATTGGATACGATGGCATCGAAATCTTTCCCCTCAGAGATGGTATTTCCATCGCCATCGGTATCGTTTGGATCGTCTCCTATATCATCTCCAACGACTATTCCCACAGCTTCGAAGCTAACCGTTCCTATAGGTATCCAGTTGTTTTCTGCTGTGATATCTGTAAATCCTTTGGGAAGTTCTGTGACAGGTTTTGGTTTTATAGGTTTCAAGGGTTTCGGGCGTGGTAGAGCTTGAGCTTTCGGACCGTAGATGTGAAGCTTGTACGCACCATAACCGCTTGATCTGTTGATCTCGATGTAATACGTTCCTGGTTTTAGGGTTACCTTATCGCTTGTTTTTGCCTCTTTCCCAACGTAAATGGATTTGTAATAGCTGCTAGCTCTCGAATCATACAGGTAACAGTAACTCAATGATAGATCATCCAAGGGTTCCACCCTGAAGCTCACTTCTCCTTCTGCTCCGATCTCGAATTTCCACCAATCCTTTTCATCGGTTTCGTATCCATCCGTGTATCCGAGGTGTCCATATACCGTTTCGTTCACAGGAGCGATCGAAGCGTTCACCGGCTCATCGTTAGGCTCAGGATCGTTACCATACGGATTTTCCTCAAAGTCGATCGTGAGGTAGTATCCTCCGTATCCATTGCTTCTGTTGACTTCTATCAAGTACTCTCCCGCCTTCAAACCAACAGGACCAAATTTTTCACCTTTTTGCCCGATGTACCAGCTGCTTATGTAAGAATCTCCACCTTTTCTGTAAAGGTATACGTAGGATAGAGAAAGTGTCTCATCCATATCGAATTGGATCCAGAATTTTCCGTCCTTTTTCACGCTGAACTTCCACCAATCTTTTCCATCGGTTTCATATCCATCTGTGTATCCAAGGTGCCCTTCGTTAGTACCAATCACAGCTTTTGTGGCTTTTGCAAAATCTTCATTGGGTTCTGTATCGTTACTCATCTTTTGTGGTTTGTAAATTATGTTCAATTTGTATCCTCCATACCCACTACCCCTGTTGATTTCTATCAAGTACTCTCCTGCCTTCAAACCAACAGGACCAAATTCCTTATCCTTCTGCTCAACGTACCAACTGCTTATGTAGGAATCTCCATCCTTTCTGTAGAGGTATACGTACGACATGGAAAGCGTCTTGTCCATCTCGAATTGGATGGAAACTTCTCCGTCCTCGTCGATTTTGAATCTCCACCAATCTTTTTCATCTGTTTCATATCCATCCGTGTATCCAAGGTGCCCTTCGTTGTATCCGATTTTTCCTATAATGGCTTTTTCAACGGAATCGTTGTTTTCTTTTTCACCAGAAAAGCTCGGGTAAACCACGGTGGGACGTATCGAAAAGCTTCCAGAACCACTGCTCCTGTTCACTTCTAACCAGTAAGTGCCTCTTTTCAATCCAACAGGTCCTAGGTCTTTTCCCTGTCCAACGTATACGGACGATATGTAAGAGGTTTTGTCGGATCTGTAGAGGTACACGTAACCTAAAGAAAGCCGCATCCTGTGATAAATCGTATCTGAGCCATACTTTGTCCTTCTGGGAATCCAGATATCCACTCAGTCCTCCTGAAGCTCGTATCCTCCGTATCCACCATCTCTTGTAACCTTCACAAGATAGGTTCCAGGTTCTAATTCTTTGACCTCACTTTCTTTCTCTTTATCTCCAACGTACATGGAGTAGTAATAGCTGCCTAACAACGAAACTGACCTTGCCTTTGGATGATATCTGGAATCTCCACCAATCGGTGTTATCAGTTTTATATCCGTTTGTGTATCCCAGATGTCCTTCAAGCCATGTGTTGACGTACCCCTGAGACGCTTTAGAAGAATTGTCGTTGGGTTCACTATCGTTTTCGTAAGAATCCGCTTCAAATATCGGTTTCATCCTGTATCCACCGTAGCCACTATCCTTTGTGACCTTTATCAGGTATTCCCCAGCCATGAGGCCAACGGGTCCCAGCTTTTTCAAATCGCTTCCAACGAATTGACTGGTTATATAGTAATCTCCTTCTTTCCTGTACAAATAAACCCAGCCAATAGCCAAGTTTTTATCGGATGAGAACTGAAGATAAAATTCCCCATCTTCATCCAATTTCATCTTCCACCAGTCGACATTATCCGTCTTGTAACCATCTGTGTATCCAAGATGCCCATCGTTCCATTCATTAACGGTGCACAATTTAGCATCCTTCACTTCCTCGTTCGGTTCGTTGTCGTTACCTATTTCTTGCTCTTCATGGACTATGTTTAACTGATATCCACCGTAGCCACTATCCTTTGTGACCTTTATCAGGTATTCCCCAGCCATGAGACCGACAGGTCCCAGTTTTTTCAAATCACTTCCAACGAATTGACTGGCTATATAGTAATCCCCATCTCTTCTGTACAAATAAACCCAACCGATCGCCAGGGTACTATCTGCAGAAAATTGCAGATAAACTTTTCCATCCTTTTCTAATGAGAATTTCCACCAATCAACATTATCGGTTTCATATCCGTCTGTGTATCCAAGATGCCCCTCGTTCGAACCAACGTATCCAAGGGTGGGAGTTTCCAGGCTGTCGTTTTTCTCGCGATCGTTCCTGTAAGAAGTTGGATTAACTATAGGATCTATCTTGACGCTACCAGAGCCGCTGTCTCTGCTTACCTTTAACCAATAGGTTCCCTTTCTCAACCCAAAAGGCCCAAAATCTTTGCCTCGTCCGACATACACTGAGCTTATGTAGGAACTCTTATCCGATCTGTAGAGATAAACCCAGCCTATGTTTAAGCTTCCCGACGCGCTTATCCTGAAAGTGACCTCTGCATCCTGTGATAGAGAGAATTTAAGCCATTTTGATGTGTTGTTCTCATCAAGCTGAGCGTAAATGGAAGGGAAGTAGACGATGGGAATAAGGATCAACGCAAAAATAA
>MZGO01000109.1 GCA_002084985.1 Thermotoga sp. 4484_232
CATCCTCAAGATCCTTGAGAACCTCTTCGATACTCCTTTTTTGATCGAAGGTTTCAGGATATGGAAATGTTTGAGCCAATTTCTCTTCCATATCTGGATCACCCAATAAGGAAAGTCCCCTTACTTATAAGGAAAGTCCCCTTACTTCCTGTCTTTTCAAGTAGAGCTCTATCAATTCTCTTATCCTTCTTTCGATATCTTCCCTTACCCTCTTAACAGTTCTCTTCCATCGTTTATCGTTCAGTTTGTTTATGGATATCTCTGAACTATCTCCTATATATTTATGGATTCTATCTAACCTTTCGACGGGAACGTACAGATTCGCATCTTCGTACTTTATCTTGAAGTATTCTCTGACTCCCAGAGCGCTTTCCACTTTCTCTATACCCTGAAAAATCCCTATACCGTGATCTTTGTGAACCACGAGTTCACCAACTTCGATATCCTCTATATCTAGAATGGGAACAGTTTTTTCTTTCTTTTTCGAGGGAAGTGTGTAAATTTCTCTTGTTTCGAAAGAATATTCGATTTCCTCGGCTTTCTCAAACAGCTTTTCGAACGTTGATAAAGGTATCGAAGAAAGCCTCTTGTATTCCTCGTACTTGAATCCCAAGATATCCTTCATTTCTCTCTCTATTTTCACATACTCTTTGAAAACGTCTTCCTTGTTTACGAAGATCACGCTAGGATCCTTGAGATACTCTAATAAAGAAGAGTTGGAACCGTATTTCCCAGGAAGAGTATCGGCATCATGATTTTCTGAGATGTATTCTCTTATGGGAAGAATGGTTACTTCACTCGCTTTTTCAATCGTTCTCTGAGTCATCGGATCGAAAAACCTTATATCCTCTATCTCATTCTCAAAGAAATCGAGCCTCACAGGGTTTTTATATATAGGAGGGAAAAGGTCAACGATCTCTCCTCTTATAGCGTACTCTCCTCCCTCTCTGACGATGTACGTTCTTTCATAACCCATGAGTAAGAGAAGATGTATGGGATCTTCTACATGAGCTCCTTTTCTCAATTTCAAAGTATATGACATGAGATCGTTCGGTGATATGGTCTTTCTCGTAAAGGAGTAAAGTGTGGTTACCACGACTACTTTTTCACCCTTTAGAAGTTTCCACAGAACCTCTATCCTTCTCTTTCTAACATTGAAAGATACAGGAAATTCTTCAAATGGTAAAACATCAGGAGCGGGGAAGTGCTCAAACTTCCCCCCCTGACACAGTTTTATAGCATCTCTTTCTGTTGGAACCAGAACAATGGCAATTTTTCCTCTCAGATCGAAACTTTCTAGAAACTCATGCTTCCTCATCATCCTCTCATAAAAAAACCCCCAGCGTGGGGGTCAGACTTCTTCCTCTTTGATCTCTTCTTCTATCTCTTCTAATTCCTCCATAATGACCTTTTCTTCTTTCTTCTCTTCCTCCTCTCTCAATGGAACTCCTTCTCTTCCTTCAAGGAATGCGTTGGCTATAACCGAGGTGATCAACTTTATAGATCTTATGGCATCATCGTTACCTGGTATCACGTAATCTATCAAGTCCGGGTCACAGTCAGGAAGACGCGTCATTCCCTTGAGACCACCGAGATTTTTCCTAAGTTTTTCAAGGATTCTTCTAATTCTACTGAGCTCCTTCTTGGGTAACTTTTCCAGTTCACCGCTTTTCTCCTTCTCTTCCAACTCTATCAATTTCTCTATTCTCGATCTTATGGTTTTGAAATTCGTAAGGAGCCCTCCGAGCCATCTGTTGTTGACGTAGAAAGCGCCACATCTTTCGGCTTCCTCTTTTATAACCTGCTGCGCCTGTTTCTTGGTTCCAACAAAAAGGATGGTTTTCTGAAGGTCGATGATGTATATACCTTTCCTCGATGTGTAGATGTAAGGAGACATCTTGGGATTCCATCTTCGGACACGATGTCCGAAATGTACTCCAGCTTCAAGGAGCTGTTTCATTGTAACTACTGCCATTTTCACACCTCCATTTGGTTTTGAACCTCCGCCTCCTTCAAACCCAGACCGACCTTCGAACAGGCACCGAGGCTGGGATCCAGAGGCGTGTGTTTTCTTGTGAGATTATATCTTTTTGAATAGATTTTGTCCAGTTTCTCTTATTTATCATTTTAATGTAACGATTGCTATAAAATATTATATCTATAAAATTGATATAACGATTTCTATGATAAATGATGAGATATGATTACGAGCAAATTTTATAAAACCCTCTTGACAAACCAACTGGGCTTTCATATAATGATCCACGGAGGAGGTGAAACGATGGCGGATAAGAAGGAGTTCGTTGTTGGAATAGATCTTGGGACAACCAATTCCGTCATAGCCTGGATGAAACCAGATGGGAATGTCGAGGTTATTCCGAACGCTGAGGGAAGCAGGATCACACCCTCGGTTGTTGCTTTCACAAAGACCGGTGAAATACTTGTTGGGGAACCTGCAAAAAGACAGATGATTCTGAATCCTGACAGAACAATAAAATCCATAAAAAGGAAGATGGGATCAGATTATAAAGTAAGGATAGACGATAAAGAATACACTCCCCAGGAAATAAGCAGTCTGATTCTGAAAAAATTGAAGAAAGACGCCGAATCGTATCTTGGAGGAGAGATAAAAAGAGCTGTTATAACGTGCCCAGCGTATTTCAACGATGCACAAAGACAGGCAACTAAGGAAGCTGGTATAATTGCAGGTCTTGACGTTTTAAGGATAATAAACGAGCCAACTGCAGCCGCTCTTGCTTATGGATTGGATAAAAAACCGGGTGAGCAGAAAGTCCTCGTCTACGACCTTGGGGGAGGAACATTCGATCTTGAAACGGAAGTGAACCTGCCGTTCATAACTGCAACTCAAAGTGGCCCACTTCATCTTGAAATGAGGATAACAAGGTCACTCTTCGAATCCTTGACGAAGGATCTTGTTGAGATGACGAGGGGACCAATAGAGAGAGCCTTGAGCGATGCGAAGCTCTCACCAAACGATATAGATGAGATCATCCTTGTTGGTGGGATGACGAGGGTTCCGATGATACAGAACTTCATAAAAGACATATTCGGGAAAGAACCGAACAAGGGAGTCAATCCAGATGAGGCAGTTGCGATAGGTGCTGCGATACAGTCGGCGATTCTGGCAGGAGAAGAAGGTGCCAAAGGTAGAGACATCGTCCTTGTGGATGTTACACCTCTGACACTTGGTATAGAGATAAAAGGAGGGCTGTTCGAACCGATAATCCCAAGGAACACGAAGATCCCCGTCAAAAAGAGCAAGATATTCACAACAGTTGAAGACTATCAAACAGAAGTTGAGATAAGGGTCTATCAAGGTGAGAGAAGTATCGCAAAGGATAACATATTCCTTGGAAGCTTTAAGTTGGTGGGGATACCCCCTGCTCCAAGAGGAGTTCCTCAGATAGAGGTGACCTTCGACATCGATAGTGATGGTATAGTCAACGTTTCGGCAAGAGATCTTGGAAGTGGGAAGGAACAGACGATGGTTGTTACAGGAAGACACAAGTTAACAGATGATGAAATAAAGAGGATGATCGAAGATGCGAAAAGATATGAGGAACAGGATAAGAGATTGAGGGAGGAAATAGAGCTAAAGAACAAAGCGGATGACCTGGCATACAGTGTGGAGAAATCCTTGAAGGAATACGGTGATAAACTACCTGAAGATCTGAAGAGAAAATTGGAGGATCTCATAAAAGATCTCAGAGATGCGATAAATAAGAACGATATACCGAAGGTTAAAATGCTCTTCGATGATCTCCAGAAGGAGAGTATGAAGATTGGACAGTACCTCTACAGAACAGTTTCAGAAGATCAGAAAAAGGAAAATGCGTGAAAGGGGAGGTGATACTATGTTGCTTGAAAGGAGGGAAGATTTCTTCAGGTCATTCAGGGAGCTTCAGAGGGAAATAGACAGAATATTCGATGACTTTTTCAGGATGGGTCCAAGGGAAACCGGTGGAAGATTCGTACCAGACGTTGACATATACGAAACGGAAAACGACTTGGTCATAGAGCTGGATGTTCCCGGTCTTAAGAAAGATGATATAAAGATCTCTGTTCAAGATGGGATCTTAGTGATATCCGGTGAAAAGAAAATAGAAAGAGACGAGAAAAAGAAAAACTACATGATCGTGGAAAGATGCTTCGGAAAATTCGAAAGGGCATTCAACCTACCGGACTACGTGGACGCAGAGAAAATCAAAGCAAAGTATGAAAACGGTGTGCTGATGATAAACATTCCAAAGAAGGAAGGAAAGAAAAAGAAAGTGATAGATGTTAAGATAGAGTGAGGCGGGATCTCCCCGCCTCATTTTTCGAGTACAGAGAGGCTGTACTTCCTCTCGATGTAAAATGGCAAGAAATTACCAACGGTCAGAGGTTCAACGTATTTGATGAAACTTTCCGATATGTCCATATCCAGTATGTACTCTTTTGGTAACTCCCTCGTTCTTCCACCCACCTTTGAAAGCTCAGCGAATCCAAGGTTCCACACGTAAGGTTCATCACTTTCTCTCTTTATGGTTACCATAACCCCTTTGACACCTTCAAGGAGAAGTTGAACACCTTTTCTTCCAACGGCTTCAGCTTCTATCAGATCTTGCAAACTCACAACGTGTCTTCCAGATCTTTGCAAATAATCCGGTACAGCAGTGTGAACACGAACCTTCAAATTTTCCGATATCATTTTCGATATCTTAAGACCTGCTCCTCCAAGCTGAACGTTTCCGAACGAATCTTTCAACTCCATTTTCGATATCAGATTTCCCTTTTCGTCTTTTACACCTTCTGAGACGACTACTGTGCAGAAACCTTCCTTTGAGAGAACGCTTTCAACTTTCTCTAGAAATTTCTCCTCGTTCAGAGAAGCTTCAGGAACCAGAATAACGTGAGGGGCTGTTGTGTATTTTCGTGCAAGTACAGTGGAAGCGGCAAGCCATCCTGAATGCCTTCCCATCGTTTCTATGACAAACACCTTCGTGGAATCCTTGGACATGGATTTCACATCGAGGGTTCCTTCTATGACAGATACATAGAGATACTTTGCAGAGGATCCATACCCCGGGCAGTGATCAGTTTCAACGAGATCGTTATCCACCGTTTTTGGAAGTCCCACGACGGTGATATCATAACCGTATTCTCTGGCCTTCTCATGAATCTTCATGGCCATGGTCATGGAATCGTTTCCACCGTTGTACAGGAAATATCTCACGTTGTACTTTTCAAAAACTTTGAAGAGTTCTTCGAATTCTTCATCGGTTTTCAGGTTCTTTCTACATGAACCAAAAAAAGCCGAATTCTTCATCGGTTTTCAGGTTCTTTCTACATGAACCAAAAAAAGCGCCTGGAAGCTCTCTTAAAATCTCGAGTTTCTTGGGATCGACATCGGTCATATCTAAAAACTTTTCTTCCATGAAGCCAGATATTCCGTTTTTCATGACTAGAATACCAAAAGCTGTGGCGTTTATGACGCTCGTCACGCCTCCCGATTGCCCATAGAGTAACGTCCCCTTCAACAAAAATCACCTCCAAAGAGCTTTTTGTATATTCTACACCCAAAACGAAAGAGAGGGCCTTAAGGCCCTCTCAACATTTGACTTTCATCAAAGCGTTCTCTGCAGCTGAGATTATGGGATATGCGGTTGGAGGTGCCGTAAGAAGAGGATGGGTTCCTATCTGGAGTGTGAACAAGTCATTCGCGGTTGCTCCAGTCTGTAGTGCCATTGCCAGGATGTTTATCATCTCTCCAACACTCTTTCCACCGGCTATCTGTCCACCTAGAAGATGCAAACTAACTTTTGAGAAAATTAATTTCACTTTCACCTGGGACTTGTCTGGAATCGTACCAGGATGTCTATCGATGCCTGTTGCTTCTCCCACGATATACTCGAATCCTTCTTCCTTGACCACTTTCTCTATCATTCCCGCGGTTGCTAGAGTCAAACCTTCTATGGATGTTGAAAAGATACCGAGTGTTCCCTTATTTCTTCTGAAAACCTTGAGTCCATACAGGTTCGTTCCAGCTATTCTTGCTTCAAAAGTGGCAATCGACGCTAGCATCAACTTACTCGGTCTTCTGGTGAAAAAGCATCTGTGTTCTGCACAGTCTCCAACCGCGAATACATCTGGAATACTCGTTCTCATGTATTCGTCTACCCATATCCCGCCTCCTTCACCTATTCTTATACCCTTATCTTTCACAAGATCCACGTTCGGTCTGTAGCCTATCGATATCAGAGCGATATCCGCTTCCAGTTCTCCTCCATCTTCAAGAACGACCTTTTCCACTTTTCCGCTTCCCACGAACTTGGTTACTTTTCTATTAGTGAAAATTTTCACACCTTTCTCCGCCAGATTTTTCTCAAGCAACTCTCCAAATTCCGGGTCGAAAGCTGTGGGAAGTAAATGATCAAGAGCTTCAACGATCGTAACATCTTTTCCCTGCTTTCTTATCTCATCGCCTACTTCAACACCTATGAATCCACCGCCAACGATTACGACCTTCTTTGATTCTTTAAGATACGAAAAGATCTTTTCAAGGTCATCCTTATACTTCGATACGGGGAATATTCCTTCAAGGTCAATTCCTTCTATCCTGGGAATTATGGGTTTTGAACCGAGTGCTAAAACGAGTTTGTCGTACTCGATCTCTTTTCCTGAAGCGGTTTTCACCTTTTTCGAACTGAAATCGACATCCAGGACTTCTTCGAAGAGAAACTCGACACCCAGCTTCTTGAAGTTATCCAATCCTAGGATGTCTCCTTCCACGTTACCGATCGTGGAGAATATGTAGGGGATACCACACGGTACCATACCAACTTCTTCTTTCCTGATGAGAAGAACACTCTTGTCTGGAAAGTTTTTCTTCGCAGTTGCAGCGGTCAGAAGTCCTGCGGGACCTCCTCCCAGTATCACGATATCTTTTCTCACCTTTACCACCTCCTCATTCCCAATTATATTGCATATATATGCATTTTTTAAAAATATTACAGTTTTTCCATTACCAGATCAAGGTGAGAAAATCTCGATTGAAAACAGAACATGAGGAGCTGTGCTATCATATCTTCTGTAGGAGGTGAACGAGTTGACGTATAAAGAATTGACTATAGAAGAGGCTCTCAAGCTCGACGATGAAAGGAGAAAATCTCTCATCAAAGAATCCTTCGACACCATAAAGAAACTTGATGATAAGGTGAGGGCTTTCATCAGCCTTGTAGAAAATCCCAGTTGGAGGGCAGGAAAATTTTGGGGTATTCCCGTCGCGATAAAAGACAACATACTCGTTCTCGGAACGAAAACAACGTGCGCTTCCAAGATTCTGGGAAATTATGATTCCCCATATGATGCGACTGCCGTGAAAAAGTTGAAAAAGGCAGGGTTCGTTATTGTCGGTAAAACGAACTTGGATGAATTCGCCATGGGTTCCAGTACTGAAAGATCCGCATTTTTCGTTACCAGAAACCCCTGGGATCTGGAAAGAGTACCTGGTGGTAGCAGTGGGGGATCAGCCGCAGCCGTTTCAGCTGGTATGGTGATAGCATCCCTTGGTAGTGACACAGGGGGATCGATAAGGCAACCAGCTGCTTTCTGCGGTGTTGTCGGATTCAAACCAACCTACGGTTTGGTTTCAAGATACGGTCTTGTTGCCTTTGCAAGTTCTCTAGATCAAATAGGGCCCATAACCAAAACGGTCAGAGATGCTGCCATCATCATGGAAGTTATATATGGGAAAGACCCCAACGATTCAACAACTGTTGACAGAAAAATGAGATTTTTAGAAGGGATAGAGAATGGTATCGAGGGTATGAAATTTGCAGTTCCTAATGAGGTTTACTCTCAAGGGTTGGATGATGGTGTTGCGGAATCTTTCGAAGAGTTCATAAAGCTTTTAGAAAAATTAGGAGCGAGTGTTGAGAAGGTCA
>MZGO01000015.1 GCA_002084985.1 Thermotoga sp. 4484_232
CGCTATAGGTTGATAGCTGCAGATCTTCCAGGTTTCGGTTCTTCGGATAAACCAAAAAGGCCTATAAATCTTGAAAATTACGCGAAAGAACTTGAAGAGATACTTGATAAACTGAATCTCAAAGAGTGTGTTTTGATAGGGCATTCCATGGGAACTTCTATAATAACGAAGCTCGCCAGCAGAAGAAGTGATTTGGCTAAGAAACTCGTTTTCATATCTCCATCACCTATAAAGGGTTATAGAACACCTAAAGAAAGTTTCCCCCTGCTTTCACTCTATAGAAACAGTTTTTCGCTGGTTGAAAAGATTTGACAGAAGAAGCAAAGAAAATAAAAGTACCCGTTCTTCTGATATGGGGAGATAAAGATCCTTTAGTGACGAAAGCAGAAGTTGAAGAAACAGCGAAAGTTTTCAAGAAATCTCATCTCGTCATCTTAAATTCCTTCGGACATTGTCCTCATATCGACGATCCTGAGAGGGTGTTCAAAATCATGGAGGATTTCATAGAGGAGGTGTTGTAAATGCCTTTTGCCAGGATTCTTTCAACGGGGATCTACGTTCCAGAGAAGATCATGACTAACGAGGAATTCGAAAAACTGACACACATGAAGATAGATCCCCATTACTCTCAAGTCCTGGGAATAAATCACAGACATATTTCTTCTGAAAGAGAGACGCCCGCATACATGGCAGCAGAGGCTGGGAGAATGGCGCTCAAAAGAGCAGGTATCAAACCGGAAGATCTGGATCTCATAATCGTTGGAACAGACACACCAGAAGCCATTACTCCTCCAACTGCTTCGAGAGTTCAATATCTTCTTGGAGTGAGCGAAAAAGAAGTTCCTGCCTTCGATGTCAACGCATCATGTGCCAACGGCGCGTTGCTTCTGGATATTGCATCCAGGTACATCGCAATGGGTGACTTCAAATATGTACTGGTTATAGGAACCTATGGGATGACGAAATTTCTCTCTTGGAAATACCCATGGGAGGCTTTGTTCTCAGACGGCGCAGGGGCCGTTGTATTAACCAGCGGTGAATCACCAGGATATCTAGGAAGTGTGATGAGAACCGACGGTTCCTGGTGGTACAACTGGGGAATATACATGGGAACAGGTACAACGAATCTTGAGGGTATTGAAAAAGGGTTCCATAAACTCGATTTGAGGGCACCGTACCCTTCAACAGTTAACGAAGAGGGGTGGCCCATGTTGGTCGAAAAGCTTCTTGACAAGCTTGAAGCTTCAAAAGAAGAGATCGGTATGATCTTCTTCACACAAGTCAGAAAGAAAAGTATCCACGTTGTCATGGAGAAATTAAAACTTCCCCTGGAAAAGGCTCATACTGTAATGGAAAAATACGGCTACACGGGTTCAGCATGTGTTTACATGGCGCTCCATGACGCGATAGAGGAAGGTAAAATGGAAGATTTGAAAGGAAAACTCGTTCTCTTCGTCACATCCGGTGTGGGATATCAGCAGGTTGCAACGGCTTTCAGGTGGTGATAGTGTGTTTCTTGAAAGAAACGGTTTAAGAATAAGGTACGAAATCTTGGGGGAAGGGAAAGATGTCGTTTTCTTCCTCAACGGTATCTTCATGAGGTATGAGAGTTGGTACAACATCGTCTCTAACCTTTCCAAAGACTTCAGGACAGTTCTTCACGATTTCAAATGCCAATGGTTCTCGGATTGTCCAGATGATTTGAGCTTCGATGAGCATTGTGATGATATCATCGCTCTCATGGATCATATCAACGCCGAAAAAGCCCATATCGTTGGAACATCGTATGGTGGGGAAGTGGGGATCCTCTTCGCCAGTAAGCACATCGAAAGGGTGAAAAGCCTGACAGTTATATCTTCCACTTCTGAAATAGATGAGGATATGTACAACAAAGCTCTCAGATGGAGGGAGGGAGCAAAAAGTAAAGATCCAAGGGTCTTCACTCTTTCATGGCTCACCGATGTTTATTCTTCGGAATTTCTCGAGAAGAATAAAGGAATTTTAGATGTGATCGTTGAAAGGCTGGAGGGGTTCAATTACGATGGTGCTGTCAAGTTGATCGATGCTTTTCTTGATTTGAGGAAAAAACCTCTAACGCCTCTACTCGATAAAATCCAAGTTCCCACACTCGTAGTGTTCAGTTTATACGATGGAATAAAACCTCCTCCTTTTTCTCTCAAAGTTCATAGAGGGATTAAAAATTCCCTTTTGATAGGATTACCATCAGGACACGCTTCCGTCGTTGAAAGACCAAAGGAGCTTTCGCTCATTCTGAAAGGTTTTCTAGAATCTATCCCTTGAGTCCTGTGAGAGCGATTCCTTTTATGAAGTACCTTTGCGCGAAAAGGAAGAATATCAGAATCGGAGTTATGACTATGCACGAACCAGCCATCTGGATGGCGATGTTTTCTCCGTATTGACCAGCCAAGACCGATACCGCAACTGGTAGCGTGTACATCCTCTCATCCTGAGCTACTATGAGAGGCCATAAAAAGGAATTCCAAGAACCGGTAAAGGTGAATATCGATATGGTTGTGAGGGCTGGTTTTGAAAGAGGGAGTATTATTTTGAAGAATATGTAACTTTCTCGAGCACCATCTATCCTAGCGGCTTCTATGAGATCGTTGGGTATGGTTATGATGAATTGCCTCATGAAGAATATGTTGAAGACACTGACAGCACCTGGAAGGATCAGGCCGGTGTATGTATTCAGAAGGCCAAGGTACCTCAAGAGTAGAAAAACCGGTATCATGGTCATTTGTCCTGGAACCATGAGAGTCGTCAGTATGAGGAAAAAGAGTTTATCTCTTCCTTTGAATCTGAACTTTGCGAAGGCATAACCTGCCATCGAGGACAGCAAAACAGAAAGAAAAGTAATAGAAGAGGCAACTATCACTGTGTTCAAGAAAGGTCTTCCAAAATTTATAGAGGAGAAGAGGTCCACATAGTTTTTCAATGTTGGATTTTTTGGGATCCACCTTGGTGGAAAAACGTAGATTTCACTGCTGGGTTTGAAAGAGGTCGATACCATCCATATGAAAGGTAGAAGCATTGTGAATGCTCCTATCAGCAATATCGCGTGAACCACGATTTGTAGAAACACGTTATTCTTTCTCATCCTCATCACCTCAATCTTGCTTGCTGAGTTTCAGTCTCAACAATGTAAGAACAGCGATCATTAGGAATAGAACCACCGCTATCGAAGAAGCATATCCCAGCTTGAAGAATTTGAATCCCTGTCTGTAAAGATAGAGGACAACGGAGAGGGTGGAATTCAGAGGTCCTCCTTGTGTGAGCATGTATGGCTCTTCAAAGAGTTGAAGATATCCAATTATCATCATCGTTGTTATGAAAAGCATCGTTGGTCTTAGCATCGGCAGTGTTATGTACCAAAATTTCTGCCATGAAGAAGCTCCATCGAGTTCCGCTGCTTCATATAGGAAATCCGGTATGTTCTGAAGGCCTGCAAGAAGAAGAAGGGTGTTGTACCCAACGGCTTTCCAGACAACAAGCATTATGATCGACGGCATGGCCCATTTGGGATCACCGAGCCAGTTTGGGCCTTTTATACCAAAGAGTCCCAGAAACCAATTGAGGATGCCGTAACTTGGGTTCAGTATCCATGACCAGACTATCGCAATCGCTACCGTGTTTGTAACGAAAGGCAGAAAAAAGCAAATTTTGAAGAAATTCTTGAACCTGGTTTGTTCCCTGTTCAGAAGGACTGCGTTCAAAAGTGATAGTGCCACAGTCACGGGCATCGCCACGATCAAGCAATAGAAGGTGTTGAACAAAGCCTTCCAGAATAGTTCATCCTGGAACAGCTCGTAGAAGTTTCTGAGACCTATGAATCTCGCCTTGCTCCAATCAGTTAGAGCGAAAACGTTGAAATCTGTGAAACTCAGGTATAGTGACGCGAATATCGGTATTACCAGAAAAATCAAGAGGAGTATCAAAGCGGGTCCTATGAAGACTAGTATCCAGAAAACGTTCGTTCTCATTCAATCGATCCTCCTAGCTTGGAAAAGCCCCCGGGAGGGGGGCCTTTCTCACTTCCTTATCTTTTCTATGTCTCTCTTCAGAGCCTCTGCTGCTCTCTCAGGTGTTCTCTTTTTGTATATGACCTCTTCCACTCTCCTTGATATAGCGTTGGCAATCTCTTCCCATTCTGGAATGTTTGGAGGTGATTTTGCATCTTTCAATTGCTCTCCAAAAACTCTCATTATTGGGTCGTTAGCAAGCTCTGGGCAGTTCCATACCTCCTTGACAGCGGGAAGGGAAGAAACGATTTTATACCATTCAAGCTGATTTTCTGGTTTCGTCATGAACTCTATGAACTTCCACGCAAGATCCTTGTTCTTAGATGTATTGAATATCACCCAGTTACATCCCCCGACAAATGAGGTTCTCGTTTTGTTCTTCGGCATCAGAGCCACAGACCATTTTCCTTCTATCTGAGGTGTTTGTTGTTTTATCATGCTGACCATCCAGGGTCCGGAGAAGAAGATTGGAACTTTACCGGAAGCGAAATCCTGGAAGAGATTCCCTCCTCCAATGGGAGCAAGCTTTTCCCAGAAGAATCTCGCATAGTATCTTATAGCTTCCACGAACTCTGGATCCGTCACTCTAACCTTACCATTTTCGTCGAAGAGCTTACCTCCTGCCTGCCAGACGAAGGGCATGAATTCGTTACCGAACACTCCTGTATAGAGTAAGGAAAGTGCGTACATATCCTTTCCTCTCTGAGCGAGCTTTTTTGCGGCATCGTAGAGTTCCTCCCACGTCTGTGGAGCGTGGTCGTATCCGACCTCTTTCAGAACATCCGTTCTGTAGAACATCACTCTGACATCGACGTACCATGGTATACCGTAAACTCCTCCATTCATTGTCACTGTCTGCCAGGATCCCTCGAAGAACATGTCTTTGTTTATGAAAGATTTTTCAAGGTATGGAGAGAGCTCTTCAAAGACACCCATGGCACCGAAGGGAGCCATCCAGGTCGTTCCCATCTGAACAAGGTCTGGTAGTTGCATTCCCGCTATACCTGTGAGTATCTTATCGTACGCTGCTGACCAAGGAATGGCCTGGATCTCGACTTTCACACCAGGATTTTCTTTCATGAACTTTTCAGCCATGATGTGCAGGTTCTTCGCTTCTTCACCCATTGCCCATATTTGAAGAACTCTCGTGGCAAAAGCAAATGCGGTGGTGAGAATCAATATCGCTATCAATACCTTCCTCATGTTAAACACCCCCTTCTCACTCTTTGAGTTCCAACGTTCCCCACTTTTCTGGACGCGCCCATATCTCTGGAAGTGGTATCCACGAGAGCATATTCTCTCTCACGTACTCACCGATCTTTGCATCCCTTCTATTGGAATTGTGCACAGTATGGCAGAACCCGAGTTTCAGACCATCCTTCGGTATTACACCAAGGTACTTGAACGGTATCGCAACTTCCACGATGTATCCATTCTCCGTTCTGGATGAGGCCACTTTCACTTCCGGTGCAACCTCTGAGATCGGACCAGGTTTTGCATCCTCGTGTCTCACAGCCTGAACGTGTCCTTCCGTATCGAATGGAAGGACTGCGAGTTTGAATATCCCAGCTTCCGAATGGGGATCTATATAGAACTCTATAGAATCGGTTCTGTAGAATGCACCGAGATCATCGGGAGCTATGTTCACAACAACGTATTCATCGAAAACCCGTGCTGCAAGGTAGAGGTAATTCTCATCCCATGCAGCGTAGAAGTAACTGTGGAGGATCTGCTTCCTCTTGTTCACTTTCTTCAAACCAGCAACGGGCACGTTCATATCCTCATCGACAACGTTGTAAGGAACACCCTTCCAGTCATTCAGTTTTCCATCCACCGTGATGGTTTTCTTCACAGCAACAGCTATTTTTTCTGAAGGTGCAGTGAGGATCTTTTCATACTCTTTGAGATACCATGGGGTTACGGCGTATTCTGATTTTTTCTCGACAAAGCCTATCTTTTTGAGAGCTTTCTGAATGTACTCGTTTTTCATGAAAATTTTCCACACGAATCCACTCCTGGAGTTTTCGATCATCAAGAGTATGTCTCCCTGGTCTATACCTATGTGTTCTTTGGAGAACCAGTTCGCATCGACGTTGAACGCACTGACGAAGCCATATTTTCTCCAAAGGAGCGGCCCATACTTTTCAAGCATTCCTCTTATAGCCTTCATGGAGAGATCCGGTGTGAAGACGATCGAGGATATTGAAGCGTACGGCGCTACAGTTCCATCGTGATTCCCCTCAGAAGCTCCATAGTGTTTGTATCCAGCTGGACCGTCGGAAGCACTCAATCCCCATATATCGAAGTCGTACGTTCTGTACTTGAACCTGTTCATCACGCAGAAGAGGTAGTTGTATCTTGTAGCGATCCTTGCGTTGTTGAAGTAATTTGCGTATTTGTCTTCTTTATCCCTGAAATCTATCCAGATATTTGGATATTGATACACGAAGAGAGATTCCGTGGGACAGGATATGTAATTTTCGTGGATTGGCCTGAAGATTTTGTCCCAGGACTTTGCTGGAATCGGGTGAGTTGGAGATCCGATAGCAAGGACGTACGCTAGGATCCCTTCGTTGAATGAATCCCATTTCGCATTCAAAAATCCTCCCTCGGGTTTCCATCCCATATAGAGAGTTCCATCTTCTGCCAGCATCCATTGCCAGTTCACATTTCTATAGAGTTGATCAGCAAGTTTCTCAACTTCCGTCCCTTTAAAGTATTCTCCAGCAAAGAGCGCACCAGCAACTAGAAGAGCAGTGTCTATCGACGATACCTCACAATTCCAGACTCTTGAGCCTGTGTTCATATCGACAAAATGATAGAAAAATCCATTTTTACCTTCGACTTTACCCTCAACGAACGTTTTCAGAGTCTTCAAAACTCTTTCGTATCCTTCTTCATAGGTTATCCAGCCTCTTTCTATACCGACGGGAATGGCTGTTAAAGCAAAACCAACTGCCGCTATGCTGCAGGGTGCATCTTCCTTGTTCCTGTCCCTGACAAGGCCGTTTTCGGGATTCGCCTCATTCCAGAAATAATAGAAGGTTTTCTTTTGAATGTATTCCAAGAGTTCATCATCACTCATCTGTAGCATTTTCTGAACCTCTTCCTTGATCTCTGGACTTACCATCGCCATCTGCTCTTCCACTGTCATGATTTTCGATTTCTCCGTGTATATACCATCTATGTAGAAAGGATCGACAAGAGGGATCTTCTTGTTCTTCTCATCGAATCCTGCAAAAGCAAGGTAAACCATGTATTTTCCATCCGGATTCAGATCCTTCATTGCACCAGCTATTTCAAACTGTATCTTGTTCCAGCCTTTCGTCACTTCCACTTTCTTTGCGAAAACGCCTCCAACCCATTTCCATTCACTGGTCACATCAGCCATACCGAGGAAGTACATGGTGGGGATCACTTTCATGCTCTCTGGTAGGTACACGCTCATCGTTATCAAGTTACCTTCCATCCACTTTTCAACGTTTTTACCTTCGAGTGGAAGAGCTACTTTCGTCTCGACCGCTTCACCACTCGGTGTTATCTTCATCGATCTCAAACCCTGTGCGACATATTTATCACTGAGTTCGAAAACGGCTCCCGTGTTGTCATTCGTGTATTTTCCTATCTCTTCACTCGTTTCCATGGGGAATATGACCAGTTTTTCCTTCTCCTCTTCAGAAGGCAGTATCGAGAAGGAGTCAACGTAGAATGGGTCTTTTATTGGTTTTTTCTTTCCATCCTGGAAATATATGAAAGCGAAATAAAGCATGTATTTGCCGGTTGTTGAAATGTTTTTCATCTTTTCAGATAGCTTGAAAGTTATTTCGTTCCAACCTCTTTTGCTTTCCGCTTCTGAAAAGACACCGTCAACCCATGACCATTCCTCTGTCACATCTGCCATACCCAGGAAGTACTTGACGGGATAGGTTTCCGCATCTTCAGGTATGAAGACAGCTATCTTCAGAAGGTCCGACTCGATCCAATCTTCCAGAACTTTCCCACTTATCTGGAAAGCTACCTTTGTCTCATCCGATTTTCCAGATGGTATCACCTTGATGGAGTACTTTCCAGTGTATACAAACAAATCGCTTTTCTCGAACTTTGCCCCTGTATTATCATCACTCAATCCAACAGGTGTTTCCATATCGTTCAGAGCTGTTAGTGAAAATCCCATGAAAGCGATGGAAACTATCAGGAGAAACACGAGCTTGTTCATAAAAAACACCTCCTTCAATATAGAACAAGTATTCTGTTTTCTCCTTTTGAATAAGGAATCAAATTTCCTTCCAAACGTTTTCCGTTGAAAATGATTTCTTTGAATCCATGAAGAGCTTTCCCCTCGGGATTGGATATCTCCAGTCTGTACTTATGAGTCCAACACTTCTGTGTACAAGGAGAGAACAGAATTCCTTCTTTGATGGGCTTTATGCCTAGATAATATTGGATCAACGACCTGTACAGCCAACTTTTTCTTGGAGAGAGCGGACCATCACTATTTCCAGGTGTCACGTAGGGTTCTGCCCCATATAGATCGGGATCTTTGTAATACCTGAGTATCGACGAAAGTGATGAATACACTTTGTCGGCCAGTTCATGATCTTTTCTCATCCACGAAGACCAGAGCGTCCAGACAGCAGCGTGTGTGTATACTCCTCCGTTTTCTCTGGTACCTGGAGCGTACCTTGTTATGTACCCGATCTTTCTATCTATCTCTGTGAAAGGTGGAAAGAGAAGAAGCGGTCCGTAATCCGTGATAAGTTTCTCCTTCACCTCTTTCATCGCCTTTTCGCATTTTTCTTCCTCGGATATTCCGGATATGACCGCCCAGTTTTGAGGGTTCAGGAATATCCTTTCATCCTCCAAACCACCAACGATCTTTCCTTCATCCGATGTTGCTCTGTTGAACCATTTCCCGTTCCAAGCGTGCTCGTTGAAGGTTTTTTTCAGACTTTCCATGGAGCTTGTGATCCATTCCTTCTCCTCATCATCAAGTTCGAACAGTTCCAAGACTCTTTTCAATATGTAGAACAGAAATTCACTCAACCAGAAGCTCTCTCCTCTACCTTTCTGCCCCAAACCGTTCAACCCATCGTTCCAATCGCCACCTAAAATCAGAGGAATACCTCTTTCTGACACGTTTGAAAGAACAGACCTTATACTTCTCATGCAATGCTCCTTTATGGTGGCATCCTCTCCTTCCAAGAATGGAACGCTCTCTCTCAATATTTGTTTATCCCCGGTGTGTTCAATGTATTCACAAACCACGAAAACGAGCCACAGTAAATCATCCGACCATCTCTCAACTGGTGAGATGTTGCTGAAGGGAAGCCACCAGTGTTGAACCGATCCATCTTTCCTCTGGTGAGAAGCATGAAGGATGATCTGTCTCTTCGTTATGGAGGGATCTAGCCATAGAGCGGCAAGGCTGTCCTGAAGCTGATCTCTGTATCCAAACGCTCCTCCCATTTGATAATAGGCTGTTCTTGCCATCAACCTTCCGGCTATAGCTTGGTAAGGCAACCATTTGTTCAAAAGAAACTCTATATCCTTCTCAGGGACCTCTACTTTGAACTTTCCAAGAAACTTCGACCAGTATTCAACAGTTTCTCTGATCTGAGATTCACAGAATTCTTCGTTCTGGAATTTCTTCGAGATATCTAAAGCTCTTTCTTCACTCTCTGAAACACCTATCAGAAAGTAAATGATCTTTTTTTCATGCGCTTTCAAGGAAACTCTAACGTGAAGCGAGTTTATACCATCTATGTTCCTTCCCAGTGTGTTCCTGCAGCGACCCAGTTCAAGAGCTTCTGGATTCTGAAGTGTTCCATACATTCCCAAAAAGCTCTCTTTATCTGTTTCATAGGATTCTACTTTTTTGACTGATGTGTGGAAAAGCACGAAAGGGTAGGAGCTGTTCCAGCTTCTTGGCCCTGCGGTCCACATGTGTTTTTTACTGACCAGAGTGTTCTCCACAAAACTCGTTTCGAAAAAGAGCCTGTGAAATTCCCTGTGAACATCCGCGCTCGTTCCCATGTTGAGTTCAAAATACGAGAAAATGGAAAGTTTTAAGACATCATCCGTTTTGTTTTCCAATTCGATCTTTACGATCTCAACATCGTAGTTCATGGGTACAACAACCGTAGTCTCGATTGAAAATTTCTCAAAGGAGGTCTGAAAGATCACTTTACCGGGAGAGAAAAGAACTTTGTAATCTCCCTCCTTTTTCACAGGTTGGTACGTGCTTGAAAAGATCTCACCTGTCTCTTCATTCACGATATAAAAATACTTTCCATACTCATCCCTTACCAGATCCTGGATCCAGCGTGTCAGAAGGCTTTGAGAAGCGTCGATATAAAAGGAGTATCCACTACCACTCTGAGAATAGATCGCACCGTATTTTCCATTCGTCAGAACGTTTATCCAGGGTCTTGGTGTTTTTGGATTCGTCACAACGAAATCACCGTTTTCATTGAAATAGCCGTATTTTGTCTTGAAATGCTCCACAGCGATCACTCCTCCTATATGAAACCGGTTTCATATAAGATTTTGAAAGATCTCTCGCTACTCTCCCTGTTCATTCACATCCACAGGATTTCCTGACGATCAGCTTCGTCTGAAGGACTATTTTTAAAGGATTTTCAAAAGAGTTGGGATTCTCCACCCTGTCTAGGATTCTCTGAGCTGCGATCTTTCCAACCTCATACATGGGTTGATGAACCGTCGTTAGGGGAGGATCTATGTGCTCTGCCCAGAAGGCATCGTCGAATCCCACCACAGCCACATCTTTTCCAGGTCTTATTCCCTCTTTTTTCATCTCTTCGATAACACCCAATGCCATCTCGTCGTTTCCACAGAAAATCGCTTCTATCTGATTCAAGACCTTTTTCAATCTTTGAAAAACTCTCCTTCCTCCTTCGAAGGTGAAATCCGATGAGAAAACGAAGTCTTCTCTGATATTCAAACCATGCATCTTCAGAGAACTCACAAATCCCCTGAACCTTTCTTCACTGTCATCACTGACGGAAGGACCTTTTATAAAGGCTATATTCTTGTAGTTGTGTTCTTCAACGAGGTGCTTCACCATCGACACCTCGCAACTGCCTTTTCTCCAATGATGGGATCGAAAATTATAGCACCATCCACCCTACCTTCTCTCAGAGCTGAGATGTACCTTTCTCTCGATCGAGAAACGTTCTGGCCGGAATCCAAGGCTATCAAAAGGATGAAATACCTCTCGTTTGAAAGAACCTCCTCCACACCCCTTATGACTTCTCCATAGAACGGTCCTGATGTTGCGGGAAGAATGAGAGCGATGGTGGATGTTTTTTTCTTGCTCAGGCTCACAGCTTTGGAATCTGGCACGAAGTCGTATTTTCTTATTATCTCGAGGATCTTCTCTCTCGTCTCCTTTGAAACGTAACCGCTTCCATTTATAACTCGAGAAACTGTTGCTTTCGA
>MZGO01000016.1 GCA_002084985.1 Thermotoga sp. 4484_232
TACTCTTTGATGGCATACCGTTGAAAGATGTCAGTACATCCATGACGATAAACTCAACGGCTGGAATCCTTCTTGCCATGTACATAGTCGTTGCAGAAAAGCAGGGAACACCAAAGGAAGTACTCCGAGGAACGATTCAAAATGATGTATTGAAAGAGTACATAGCAAGGGGTACCTACATCTATCCCCCGGAGCCCTCAATGAGAATCGTAACGGATATTTTAGAATACTGTGGCAAATACATGCCAAAATGGAATCCGATCAGTGTGAGTGGTTACCATATGAGGGAGGCCGGGGCAACGGCCGTTCAAGAAGTTGCGTTCACCCTGGCCGATGCGATAGCTTACATGGAATACGCTCTGAAAAGGGGAATCGATCTGAACGTTCTTGGAAAGAGAGTTTCTTTCTTCTTCTCATCCCACAACAACTTCTTGGAAGAAATTGCAAAATTCAGAGCGGCAAGAAGGTTATGGGCAAAGATCATGAAGGAAAGATTCAAGGTGATGAACCAAGATGCCATGAAGTTGAGGTTCCACACACAAACTGCGGGTTCAACCCTTACAGCTCAGCAACCACTGAACAACATAATAAGGGTCACGATCCAAGCACTCGCTGCCGTTCTTGGGGGAACACAATCGCTTCATACTAACTCTTACGATGAAGCTTTAGGACTTCCAACCGAAGAATCGGCAAGGATAGCCCTGAGAATCCAACAGATCATAGCTTACGAGTCAGGTGTCACAGATACCGTTGACCCATTGGCAGGATCCTACGTTATAGAATCCTTGACGAACGAGATCGAAAAGAGGGCAATGGAATACATCAAAAAGATAGATGAAATGGGGGGTATGGTTAAGGCAATTGAGAGTGGTTACGTACAACGCGAAATCCATGAGAGCTCTTACAGATACCAGCAGTCTATAGAATCGAAGGAAACTATAATCGTTGGTGTGAACGAGTTCGTGGATGAAGAGTTGAAGATGGAAAACATTTTGAAGGTTGATCCAGAGGTTGAGGAAAAGCAGAAAGCAAGACTCAAAAAACTCAAAGAAAGAAGGGACAATGGAAAAGTTAAAAAAGCCCTCCAAAATATCAAAAAAGCAGCTACTTCAGATGAAAACTTAATGCCATATTTCATAGAAGCAGTCAAGGTCTATGCAACAGTTGGTGAGATATCGGATGCTCTGAGAGAGGTTTTCGGAGAGTACACCGAATCCATAACGATCTGAAGGGGGATCCCCCTTCAGGTTTTTTCCATGATCTTTTCGATCTCGATTTTCTCTTCTGCCGTCAATATCTCATCTATGTTCAGAATGATCAGGATGTTATCTCCAAGTTTTGCCATGCCCAGTATGTACCTTCCTCCTATTCCACCGACGCCTCTTGGCGTTTCTTCTATATCGTCCTGGCTTATCGTTAGGACCTCCTTCACGTTGTCAACAAGAAATCCAACTTTTCCAGCCTCAAGATTTGTCACAATGATCTTGCACTTATCTTTTTCAGGAAAATCCTCCATCTTGAATTTCTTTCTCAGGTTTATTACGGGTATGAGTGTACCCCTGAGATTCATGACACCCTCAACGTATTCAGCGGATTCTGGAATCTTCACAATTTTTCCCGTTTCAACCACACTGTCGATCTTCATTATATCGACTGCAAATTGCTCGTGCCCCAAATCGAAACTCACAACTTTCAGTTCCACAATCCCACCTCCTCAACCTATCCTCATCAAAACCTGTCCCGTCTCTATGTTATCTCCTTCTTTGATCAGTATCTCCTTCACCATGCCACTGTATTCAGACTGGAGTTCGTTCTCCATCTTCATCGCCTCGAATATAATGAGTGGATCACCTATCCCCACTCTTTGACCGACTTTAACAAGAATCCTCAAAACTATACCCGCCATGGGAGCCCTGACTTCGTGAACTTTCTCAGATATCTCTTTTTTCTCTTCCTTCACCGTATTCGATACCGCTTCGGAAGAGACTCTTTCTGGCTTTCTCTCCTCCATCTTCACCTCCTGCTTCACTTCCTCTTTCTTCCCAGTAGCTTTCTTCTTTTCCTCCCTTATTTCTTCAACCTCCACAATGTATTCTTTTCCGTTCACCACAACCTTGAACTTCCTTGCCATTTTCTTACCCCTTTCCATCCCGTTCTTCGCCATATGGTATAACCTCTCTTTTTGACTGGCTTTACAGAGATTATTTTATGTTTTTCTCCTAAAACTTGAGAAAGAACAACTTTTATCTCCTCTCTCTTAACCTCTTCTTCCTTTCTCCCTCTCCTTCTCCTACTGACTTCGAACACGTAACCCATCGTTCGAAAGGTTGCGTAAAGTATCACAAATATGAGGAAAACAATGGACATTCCAACTATGGTGACAACATGAAGTGGCATTTCTCATCCCCTCACAACGGTATGTTACCATGCTTCTTCTTTGGTCTTGCTTCAACCTTTGTACTGGCTATCTCGAGTGTTTTCGCTATCCACTCCCTGGTCCTTCTTGGATCTATAACCGCATCTATGTAACCTCTGGATGCTGCAACGTAAGGATTCGCCAGCATCTCTTTGTACTCCTCAATAAGCTTTTTCCTGGTCTCCTCCGGATTCTCCGATGCTTCGATCTTTTTCCTGAAGATTATGTTCGCGGCGCCTTCTGGGCCCATGACAGCTATCTCAGCCGTTGGCCAGGCTGCAACGAAATCGGCTCCCAAATGCTTACTCCCCATGGCTATGTAGGCTCCTCCGTAAGCCTTTCTCAAGATTATAGTGATCTTTGGAGATGTCGCTTCACTGTATGCAAAGAGAAGTTTTGCACCATGTCTTATGATACCTCCATGTTCTTGGGAGACTCCTGGAAGGTATCCTGGAGTATCAACGAATGTCAGGATCGGTATGTTGAAGGCATCCAAAAACCTGACAAAACGAGCAGCTTTATCGGAAGAATCTATATCGAGAGCTCCGGCGAAAACGGATGGCTGGTTGGCGATAACACCAACCACTCTACCGTTCACTCTTCCAAATCCGACGACAATGTTTCTTGCAAAGTATTTATGAACTTCCAGAAATGATCCTTCATCAAGAACTCTCTCAATGACCTCTCTCACATCATATCCCTTATTTGGATTCGTTGGAACGACTTCCAGTATATCTGGTTCCATGGTGAGATCATGATCTCCTTCCAAAATGGGAGGGTCTTCCACGTTGTTAGATGGAAGATACGATAGTAACCTTCTGACAAGTTTCATGGCTTCCTCATCGTTTTCAACCAGAAAGTGGGCGTTCCCGCTCTTCTGGTTATGAACCATGGCTCCTCCTAAATCCTCTTGAGAAATTTCCTCACCGGTTACGGCCTTTATCACGTTGGGGCCTGTTATGAACATCTTGGCGGTTTTGTCAACCATTATAACGAAATCAGTTATGGCAGGAGAATAAACCGCACCTCCTGCACATGGCCCTGCGATGACAGTTATCTGAGGAATGACGCCTGATGCTATGGTGTTCCTGAAGAATATCTCACCATAACCGTATAGTGAATCCACTCCCTCCTGAATCCTGGCACCACCCGAGTCGTTTATTCCCACCAGGGGTATTCCCATTTTCAACGCTATGTCCATAAGTTTTGCGATTTTCTTTGCGTGCATCTCACCCAGTGATCCACCCATGACGGTGAAATCTTGAGAAAAGATAGCTACTTTTCTTCCATCGATCTCACCTATTCCCGTGACGACCCCATCGCAAGGAAGTTCCACTTTATCCAGACCAAACATGGTGTTCCTGTGTTTTATCAGCTTGTCTATTTCCACAAAGCTTTCTGGATCCACGAGAAGTTCTATTCTCTCTCTTGCCGTTAACTTCCCCGCTCTGTGTTGTTTCTCTATCTTCTCGGGTCCTCCACCTTCTTCCACCTTCTCCTCCATTTCCTTTAGTTTGTTCAGGAGCTCCTCCATACTTTTCATCCTTCTTCCCCCTCCACGAGTTCTATTAATACTCCTCCAGTCGTTTTGGGATGGAGAAATGCCACTTTCCTTCCACCTGCACCGATTTGAGGTTCATCAGATAGCGGTTTAAACCCTCCTTCTTTAGCCTTTTTGATTATATCTTCTATACCTTCAACTAGGAAAGCGAGGTGATGTATACCTTCTCCTCTCTTTTCTAGAAAAGACGATATCTCACTCTTTTCGGATGTGGGCTCTAAAAGTTCCAATCTTGTTCCTCCAACTTCGATAAAGTAAACTTTCAACCCTCTTTCTGGTAGTTCCTCAACTTTCGTTACCTTCAGGTTCAGAAGCTCTTCGTATAGTTTCAGTCTCTCCTGGGCGTTCTTCACAACTATTCCTATATGATCGATCTTTCTCGTCATGCTCTTTCTCCCCCTTTTTCAGATATTCCCTCACAAGAAGTTTTGCCATCTCTTCCTCATCGAAGATCTCTCCATCCAGCTTTTTGGAATACAGCTCATCCAGTATCTCTCCAATGACTTTTCCAGGTTTTACACCGAGTTTTATCAAGAAGCTCCCATCAACCCTCTTCAATTTCGTTATCTTGAGTTTTTTCAAAAATTCCTTCAAATAATCCTGATCCTCCATGTCCAAGTAAGATGATATATGACAGAACCCTTCAGGCGAAAGATCCTTTACGACCTTGTATATATCTGAAAATTTCAACCTGTTCTTCAACATCTCGGCCACTATTGGCGCCATCTTTTCCAACCTTTTTATCTCATCTATCACCTTTTTCGGCAGGCCATATCTTTCCTTCATAAAATGTAATGTCTCCATGTCGTAATACTCGAGCATGATGTGAAGTATCGAGTAAAATTTGTTCAACTTTTCAAAGAAATTCTCTGCCCACTTCAAGAATTCAAAAAGTTTTTTGAGTTTTTCATCGAGGACGGAAGTGTAGTAAGTTTTTGGAAATATGTGCTTTATGATCTCAAGTTCTGCCATTCTTCTTATCGCCTTCAAAGGATCCTTCTCGTCTAAAACTTTCTCTATTTCCTGTCTGATCCTCTGCCCCGTTGTTTTCTCAAGAAGGCCCTCTCTTACAGCTTCTTTTAAAATGTTCTCGGTAACTTCTTCTATCTTGAAACCGAATCGCTGTTCAAATCTAACAGCCCTTATTATCCTCGTTGGATCATCGACGAAACTCAGGGTATGAAGAGCTCTTATTATTCCTTCTTCAAGATCCCTCATACCTCCAAAGAAATCGAAAAGAGTACCAAAATCTGCGGGATTGAGTTTTATAGCGAGAGCATTTATGGTGAAATCCCTTCTGTAGAGATCTTTCTTTATAGTACTCATCTCGACCTGAGGAAGTTCAGCAGGAGACTCGTAATATTCTGTTCTCGCCGTTGCAACATCCACTCTGAAACCATCCTTGAAGAAAAGAGATGCCGTCATGAATTTCTCGTATTCCACCACCTTGGCTTCTAAAAACCTGGCGGAGTATTTTGCGAAATCCATCGCATTACCCTCGACCACAAGATCTACATCGAGGTTGGGTATGTTCAAAAGGAGGTCCCTCACAAAACCTCCAACGACGTAGACGGGCATGGATATCTCGTCTCCAAATTTTCCAAAGAGCCTTAAAAGGTTCAGAACTCTTGGAGGGATCCTTTCCGTCATCTCCTTGGTGACGTCAAAGAATATCTTTCCATCTTTCCTGTATATTGGTTTTACATACCTTTTGACGGGCTCTCCGAAGACCGCCTTCAATATATCACTTCTTGTGATGATCCCTACGAGTATCCCGTTCTCAAGGACGGGAATCCTTCCTATGTTGTGCTCTATCATCAGTTCTCTGATCTTCGTAACGGGTGTATCAGGGGTGACGGTGACCAACTTGGACGTCATGATGGATTTGATAGGGCGATCACCAAGACCATGGTTTATAGCTTTATCCACTGCTTTCTTTGTGACGATCCCTACAAGCCTGTTCTCCTCAACTATCGGCATACCGTTGTGGCCTGTTCTCTCCATCATCTTGTTCACTTCTTCTATACTCATCTGAGAAAGAGCAACTTTGACAGGAGAAGACATTATATCCTTTGCTCTGAGAACAGGTTTTATATGCTTTTTTAAGGTCTCCAGGAGCCTTTCGAGGACCTTGTTCAGATCCGTTTCTTCGAGCGTGCAGGAGGCTGCTTTTCTGTGTCCTCCCCCGCCCAGCTCTTTCATGACCTCTCCAAGATCGACATCGGGGGAAGATGTTCTACCTATCACGTGTGTTTTCTTTCCATGCTTTATGATACATATGAGCGTTTCATAACCTCCAAGAGACCAGAGCTTGCTCACAACCACGTTCAATCCTCCAATGAATTTTTCTGTCTCCGTTATGGCTATACTCACCTTAACACCGCTTATTTCAAAGTCCGTCACGTGGTTCATCAGATTTTCCGCTACCCTTTTCTGATCGAGTGTCAAATCCGTTTTCACGAAGTTCGAGACTTCCTCCAAATTCGCTCCTTTTTCCAAAAGTATCTTCGCCACCTCTATATCCCTGGGGGTGGTCGAGGAGTAAAGAAGGTTTCCAGTATCCTCATACAGCGCTATCATGAAGAGAGTCGCTTCTATGGGATCTATCTCTAATCCCTGATCTACGAGCAATTCCACCATCATCGTTATGGTGGCTCCCAGTTTCTCGATTCTCCTGATTCCGTGAATGTCCTCGTTCTCCGTTTCAGGATGGTGGTCATAGATCGTGACATCGGCTTCGTTCAAGAACCTTCTGATTTTTTCCCCCACTCTCCTAGAACTGGAAGTATCAACTAAGACGATCTTCTCAACATCTTCTTCCAACTCTTTTTCCGTTATGTATTCGAACCTGTCACCGTAGATCCTCAAGTACTCGAGAAGATTCTGGGATGGTCTCCCGGATATCGTTATGATGTGATCTGTATAGAGCTTTTTTGCGGCGACACATGATGCAAAACCATCGAAATCAGGATTTCTGTGAGTCGTGATTATCTTCACGTTATCGACCTCTTAAAGAGAGCATCCACATGGATATCAACGGTGTCCAACAGAGGAACCGGAACATCGTATTTGAACAGGGTGAGCTCTGTACAGCCAAGGATGATGCCTTCTGCTCCCCTCTCTATACCTTTTTTCATGATCACTTCGAGTTTCCTTTTATCCTCCTCGGCCAACACACCGTTTACCAATTTCTCGAATATTATCCCATTTACGACCTCCATGTCTTCATCATCGGGTCTCAACACTTTCATTCCCTCTTTTTCGAAATATCTCGGGTAGAGGTCGGAGGACATGGTGTACTTCGTTCCCAAAAGCAAAACCTTTTTCAGTCCCATTCTCTTTGAATATTTCGAAACCTCCTCTATCATGTGAACTAGGCCTTCAGGTTTTTGAAAGTGTTCAAGAGCGATATGAACTGTGTTGGTTGCAAGAGCCAAGACCTCACATCCCATATTCTTCAAAGATGAAAATATGGAAATGATTTTTCTTCCAAGTTCTTCCCATCTTCCCCTTTCCATCAAGGGAATCATTTCTGAGAAATTGACACTGTATATGACGATCTCAGGATACACGTACTCTCCCAGATGCTCTCTTGAAAGCTCGATCAGCTTTTCGTAATATTCCAATGTGGTCTCTGGCCCCATTCCACCGATTATCCCGATTTTTCTCATCAATCCTTCACCTCTATAACCATCTTTACTTTCAAGGCGATCGCCTCATCTTTCTCTGTAAAGACCTTTGCCTCCTCTGCCCACATCTTGAAATCCTTCTCGGGGTCTTTTATGAAAACATCTCCCCTCAGTGTCACCACACCCTCTTTTCTATCGTACTCGAATTCTTTTGCATACATCTCCATGGATCCCTTGTTTATGACAACCGTTCCTTCCGAAGTTCCCTCGAATTTCTCCTCCTTCAGATTGAAAGACATCTCGTCACAGCTTATGTAAACCGTGTCGGAACTTTTTTCATCTACAAAAGCAACCTCCACATCTTTAGCCATTTTCCCGACACCATCCGTTATATCGTATTGAAGATACGTTGATGTTGCAACACCGTACTCCAATTCTACAACGACAGTTCCCGTGGCTTCCATCTCCCTCCAGCTACCTTTCACCTTTCTCACGACCATGTTGTCCGTTGAGAGCTTCAGGTTATCTTCTTCGATTTTCACAACCACTCCTCCTTCGTAGAATATCTCCTTTTCCTTGGGTTTGACCAGGTTCGAGGTTATATGTATCGTTTTCGAAAAGATTGCGATGGATATGAGCAACATAAAGATCAATGCAATCGATCTTTTCATACCAGCACCTCCTCGATGAACTCCTTGGCCTTCAGATAGCACCTTCTCACGACATAGCTTGGTGATAAAACGTCGACATTTATCCTTAGAACCTTCTCAGCTTTTTCCAGCCTTCTCCTCTCCAATTCCTTCTTTCGAGCTATAGTTGCAAGAAACAAGTACTCGACAGCCAATCCTGGATTTTTTTCCTCAATCTGAGCAGGAGAGATCAAAACGACCAGGTCTCCCTCAGGGATTCCCGTTACCCAGGAAGAGGAAACATATTTTTCATCGAAAGGCTCATATATCAAAGGAAATGATAGACTCGCCTTGAGGGCATACCTTAGATTGTCTCCTTCCTTAAAAGTCACTTCTTTCCCATTTACAACATCGAAGGCGATTATTTCAAGACCTTTAGGAACATAAATGTTTGGAAAGATCTCGTCAACGAAAGAATCCAGCCTTTTCCTGTTTAAAAGTCCCTCCATTCTTCTAACACCTGCTTTCGCTATGATCCTCAGAATCCCCACCATACCGGGAAAAGATGGCCCATTTTCGAAGAAATGCATGTAAAGTCTTCTCACTTGGTTCCAAATGTGTGTGATCATGACGTACGCCCTGTTTGGAGATTTCGTCGTCGAACTCAGGACGACTGGTATACAGGATATACCTGTACATCTTATGGTTTCGAAAGAAATATCATTTTCGAAAAAAGCTTTTAGAACCCCTATGGATCCCAGAAACGCTCCATTATCTCCTCCAAATGACAAGATCAATCTATCACCTGCTTCACTTCGAAGCCTTCAAGATTGGCTTTGGCTTCTTTGTAAACTTCCCTGTAATTTTCAAAATCGGTCCAATCGTAAGACACTCTATGCGTTATCACATAATCTGCGAGTTTCATATCCTCTTCTTTCAAAAGTTTTCCCTTCCAGTCAGCCAGTTTAAAAAGCATATCTACGTGATCGGTGGGTGGAGGAATATCATCTTCGAAGATAGAAGCGATCACAAAATCCGCTCCCAAGATTCTGGCCTCCCTCACGGGGACAGGACATAAAACTCCCCCATCTAGAGATGGAGCGCCTCCCAACCAGAGAGGCTCGAAAAAACCTGGAACGGAGGAACTCGCAAGTACCGCATCGACAAGAAATCCCTCTGTTACAAGGACGGATTCCTCCTCCACGGAATCGAAAACAACCACACCAAGTTTCTTCTTACAATCAGAAAATTTCTTTCTGTCAAAAAGATCTCTGAAAAATGGGTATATTTCTTCCACCTTCACAAGAGATTTTTGAAACAGGCTGAACCACGGTGTTTCTGATTCCTTGATTTTGTTCCTGAAGACAGGTAAATACCTCTTCAGGGTGCTGAAGAGTTTCTCCTTGACAGTTTTTGAATCTCCAGATAGTGCAAATAATGCTCCTATCACCGCTCCCATCGATGATCCCGTGACGATCTCTATGTCTATACTTTCGAGTTTCTCGAGAAGAGCGATATGTGCTACTCCCTTAACTCCTCCCGCTTCCAATGCAAGACCTATCCTCATTTCAGTCCTCCAATGAGACCTATGAATCCCAGTAATATACCAGTTGCCCCAAGTATCATGTAGATAGTTCCCTTTCCTCGAATCTCCTCAACCTCTTTCTCCACTCTAGATATTCTATCTCCAGTTTTTTTAAGCTTCTTTTCATAATCACTCAGAGTCATTTTTATAGATAGAACCTCGTCCTCCAAATCCGACAGGTTCGAGGCAACCCTGGTTATCTCCGCTTTCAACTCTTCAGTTTTAACCATATCCTTCAACTTTTCCAACTCTTTTTCAGTGGAGATCAAATTGGATTCCAAGACCGCAGTTCTTTCCTTGATTCCCCACAATTCCTTTTTCAATATCGTGATCTCACTTTCAGTGTTGGAGAAGCCGAGGTCAACGTTTGATTTCAAATCTTCAATGTCCTTTTTGAGAAGGGATGCTTCCATTGTGATCGAACTCTCAAGAGTTAAGACGTCGG
>MZGO01000017.1 GCA_002084985.1 Thermotoga sp. 4484_232
ACCACCGTTAGAACACCGCATCCCAAACCGAAGATCAGCTGCCCTTTTCGTGTTATGGGACTCGTTACCATATCCGTTGCCATGAAGAGTGCTCCAAGCATCAATCCCCCGCTTAAGATATGGAATATCGGGTCACCGAATTTCGGATTTATCGCATAGAATATCGCCGTCATCACAAAAACTGTTCCTATGTAAGTTATGGGTATCATCACCTTTATTCTCTTCCTCAAAAGAAGGTACACAAAACCTATCAAAAGGAGCAGGACACTCGTTTCACCCAAGGATCCTCCTACTTTTCCGATGAACAGGTCCCAATAAGTTACATTCATCTGACCTCCTTCCTTTAATATCATCAGGGGGGTGGCGGCCCCAAGGTGATTTAAAAAAGCCAGCCCCTGGTACTATCCAAGTCGTCATATAGGTTGGAAAGGATATCATGAGAAAAGCTCTTCCTACAAGAGCGGGATTGAATATATTCTGACCCAACCCTCCGAAAACATGTTTCCCGACTCCAAGCGCGAATATCAATCCGATCAGAAATATCCACACAGGGAGTCTTGCACTCACGTTCAAAGCGAGCAAAACTCCTGTCACTGCACCGCTACCATCCGGTACGAAATCTTTTCTTCCCCTTATCCATCTCATGATTATGTAATCTATCAACTCTCCTACAACCATACCGAGAATGCAGAGGAAGAGAGCGTACCATCCAAAGAAAACCGATGCTCCTATGACAGCAGGTATGAGAGCTATCAAAACATCAACCATTATTGCTCTGACGTTATCAGAACTTCTTATATGTGGTGCATTCGCCGTTATGAGCTTCATTTTTTACCCCCCCTTAGGGCTCTGTAAACGTTCTTCGCGAGCTTTATGTATCTGACATGTTCGATCTTCGATGGGCAGATGAAAGCACATGAACCGCATTCTATACAGTCCATGAGGCCTTCTTTGACAGCGTCATCGTATCTTTTCTTCAATGCCAGAAGATAAAGAAGGTAAGGTTGCAGGTTCATTGGACACGCTTCAACACATCTTGAACACCTGATACACGGTTTTGAAACTAAAGGTTTCTCAGGTAGAAGGGCAACTATCCCCGATGTACCCTTGAAGATAGGAGTATTTACATCCCTTATCGCTATTCCCATCATCGGCCCACCAAGGATTATCCTGTTGGTCTCTTCCTTCACCCCTCCACAAAATTCCAGAATCCATGAGACAGTAGAACCGATTCTGACTATGAGATTCTTCGGTTCATTCACACCTTCTCCCGTGACTGTAAGTCCTCTCTCGACCAAGGGCTTCCCATCCACCACCGCTTCTTTTATGGCAACGGCCGTTCCAACGTTCTGAACTACAACGCCGACATCCATTGGTAAACCACCAGAGGGTACCTTCCTTCCCGTCATAGCGTATATCAACTGCTTTTCGGAACCCTGGGGGTATTTCGTCTTCAAAGCGTAAACCTCAGCTACTCCTTTCAGGACTTTTTTCATATTCTCAATGGCATCGATTTTGTTGTTCTCTATCCCGACGATGGCTTCTTTGACATCCAATATTTTCTTCATTATCGATATACCATGTGCTATATCCTCCGCCCTTTCCAGCATGAGTCTGTGATCTATCGTCAGATAGGGTTCACATTCGGCACCGTTTATTATCAGAGTGTCTATTTTCTTCTCAGGCGGAGGGGAAAGTTTCACGTGTGTTGGAAACATGGCACCCCCCAGTCCAACGATACCAGCTTTTTTTACAATATCGACAAGCTCTTCCTTGGAAAACCTCTCAAAGTCTCCATGTGGAAGAAGTTCCCAATCGTCGTCACTGGTTCTCTCTATAACCACGGTATCTATGGGTTTTCCAACAACGGGATGGAGCATCTTCTTTATCTCAACAACCTTCCCTGTCACTGGAGAATGGACGTAAGCAGATATGAAAGCGGTGGGTTCTCCTATGACCTGTCCTGTTTTCACCTCCTGTCCAACTTTGACCACCGGCTTTGCAGGAGCTCCCGCATGATTGGACATGGAGACAAATACTCTGCCTGGAAGAGGAGCTCTAATGATTTCCCTATCCTTAGAGAGTTCCTTCCTTTCCGGTGGATGAACCCCTCCTCTGAAAGTAAAAAGCTTCACCTTTTCACCTCCCAAGGTTGCAGATTGTAATGGATACGACTGGGCCTTTCTGTGTAGAATGGACGAGTGCAATGAGGGCATCCTCCAGAGGAACCGGAGCATCTGTTCCAAAATCTTTGATGTTTCCATTCTCGTCAAACCTCATGTCCTCGTATCTTACGATCCCTTTGTATATGTAGTATCTTGCCATCTGGATCCTCCTGTACTTCGAGACCGATGGAGGGGGATGATTCTGAAGTTTCGTTCCTTTCACTGGTGTGAAAGCAAAAAGTGCCGTTAAAACCCCTAAATCCTTCATTGCTTGTAGAATTCTCACCAGATCTTCTTCACTCTCTCCCAGTCCAACTATCAAATGAGTTGTTATTCTTCCTGGGAATCTTTCAGCAGCCTGCTCAATCAATTTTAAAAGCCTTCTCAGGTCCCCTCCTCTTATCTTTCGAAAAAGAGATTCATTTGCAACATCTATGGAAATTCCAACTCTATCGGCTCCTCTCTCAAAATATTCGAATATTTCGCCTAAACTCATCGGGCGAGTGGATATGGAAAGAGGTTTCCTGACAAGATCAGCTATCTTCAAGGTATCATCATGGCTACCTTGGTAATTTACAACTTGAAGACACACCCTTTTGATCTTTTCTGAATCGTTTATTAATTTAAGGATGGATGAATCCACCTCTTTCCATATGACTCTCGAAAGCAGGGAGGAAGATGCATGGGAGGATCTAGCGTGGGAACAATAATGGCAGTCGTATATACACGCCCCATCAAGCATCAAATAAGCTGTCTCCATTTCGATCTTTACTTTACTCATCCCCAGGATGTAGAGAGTCCCCACAGATGCCCTCAATTTCACCGTATAACACCTCGTACACTCTCTCGTATTTTCTACCTTCCTTTGTCAACACAATCGTCAGTGTTCTTCCTTCATTGGTGACGTTCACCCCAAAACCATTATATTCCCTTGGAATATATACGTTATATACGTATCTGTAGAAAATTGTATCGAAAGTCCTATTGGCTACCTCTTTCTCCTCATAAAGATGAATGATACTTAGTGACTTCACGATGAAGTCTGCTACCATGAAAAACGCTAGAGAAACCAAGAAGATCGCGATCAAAGCTTCCAAAAATATACTACCTTTCATCCAAAGAACAGATAAGATATTATCAGGAAAACCCCTATGAAGAGAAGCGTCAGGAGAAAGGCTATGAGAAAATCCATTTTTGAACTCTTTACAATTGGCGGAGGTTCCGACAACTCTTTCAATTTTTTCAAACTCGATGCCCCTTTCTCCGTTTCTTCCAGAATCTCTCCTATCTTTCCCAGCCATTCTTCCTCACTCTCACCAGTGATCTTGGCTTTGTACTTTTTCTCACTACTCAGTATCTTCAGAGATTTCGGTATCAACGCCTTCCCAAGGACACCGTTTCCAAAATCAACTTTTATAAGGTAATGATACCCTCCTTTCCTGCTCTTCACAAGCTCCTTTGAAACTAAGGTACCTGGGAACGGAATGTTACTCGTTTTTCCCTCGAATCTATCCGGGAAATCGTTCAGAAGTTTTTTCTTATTCTCCTCACTTCCCAAGTTCAAAACGACGAAGTATATGTTATCCCCAACATCGAATTCATCCAGGGATTTTCCATCTATTGGGTCTATGACAGGGAATATCTCAGGAAGATCTTTCACATCTGGCCTTTGAAAGACGTTCAAGATGAGTTCGTCATCTAACTCACTTATTTGAGACTGAAAGCTACTAACAGAGAATTCTTCAAGTGACATGGCTGTGGCTTCGACATCTATCTCAATTTTGGAGGACCAGCCACTGAGAAGTTCCGTCAAAATCACCTTCACAACATCTATATCGCTTTCTCTAACCGCTGTTCCGAGTTCCGTTCCTAGAAGTCTTCCGGATTTTCTGGATATCTGGCTCTGGAAATAATTCAGAAATTCCTTTGTTAGAGAGGAAGCTTCCTCCGCCTCTTTCTCAACTCTTTTCTTCAATCTTTTGAAGTTCTCAACGAAGGTGTTGTAATCATCCTTCAAACTCACCATGTTGAGCATCCTGGAATACCTGCTGGGAACGACCACGAAATCGTAATCGGGGAGCTCTCCTATTTTACCGAGCATATAACCTAAAATTTCCTCTGCAGTCAATTTAGAAGACACCCTAAGTTTTATGAAGTAGAGATCCAACCCTATTACCTCCTATGGAAGATGTACCCACCCGATTCCAAGGTGCGAGATTCAAAATCATTGGGATCAACATCAACTCCTATAACGCAATTCTTCCCTATGGTGACATCGTCTGGTATAACCGAGTCCATCCCGATAACTGTTATGAGTCCCGAGTACACCTTTGGGTCGTACTTGTTCTTCCTATCCTCTCCCACACCTATTCTGACGTTTTTCCCTATAATCACATTCTCAGCCACAACTGCATTCTCAAGAGAACTATTCCTTCCTATGAAGGTCCTAGTCATTACAATTGAGTTGACAATGTGTGATCCCTCCTCCACGATGACCCCCTGGAAGAGCACGGAATTTTCCACTTTACCGTAAACTTCACATCCTTCACTTATTATAGAGTTCATGACCTCAGCCGTTGGTGAAACGTAGGAAGGGGGCATTTCCTCAGTGTGGGTGAAGAATTTCCAGTTTGGATCGTGAAGATTCAGAGGAGGCAGCGGCGATGTGAGTTCTAGGTTAGATTCCCAGTAAGACTTTATGGTTCCAACATCCTTCCAATAACCCTCGAATTTGAAGGCGTAAAGTTTCCCCAAAGTCTCCTTGACAATTCTGGGGATGATATCCTTTCCAAAGTCGTGAGAACTTTTCTCGTTTCTCTCATCCTCTTCCAATATCTTTTTCAGAAAATCGTAGTTGAAAATGTATATTCCCAGTGACGCCAGATTCGACCTCGGCTTTTCTGGTTTTTCCTGAAATTCCACGATTCTTCCATCCAGATCCGTAACCATTATCCCGAATCTGCTGGCTTCCTCAAGCGGCACCTCCATGCAGGCTATCGTTCCATCAGCTCCCTTCAGGATATGAAAATCCAGAAGATCGTTGTAATCCATAGCGTAGACATGGTCTCCGGAGAGTATCAGAACGTAGTCTGCCCCGTTTTCCTCTATGAATTCCAGATTCTGATAAACGGCATTCGCTGTGCCCTTGTACCATTCTGACTCTTCGTTCCCAACATAAGGAGGAAGAATGGTAACTCCACCATCCTTTCTGTCAAGATCCCATGGTTTCCCTATACCAATATGCTTCGTTAAAACGTGGGGTTTGTATTGTGTGAGAACGCCTATCTTGTATATACCGGAATTTACACAATTACTCAATGTGAAATCTATCAACCTGTATTTACCACCGAATGGCACAGCTGGTTTCGCTATCTTCTCCGTCAAAACACCGAGTCTTGTTCCCTGTCCGCCTGCAAGGATCATGGCCGTCACTTTTCTCATAAGATCACCTCACACGACGCTCCTTTTCTCCAAGACGAGGATTTCTTTTTCCCCTATGACTTCTCTTCCCTCCCTGACCACTACCTCCTTATCCAAGATAGCGTTTTTGACGACAGCTCCCTCCTCTATAACCGATCCTTGCATTATGACAGAATTTTCAACGATCGCTCCAGCCTTTATTCTGACGTTCCTGAAGATAACAGAATTCCTCACACTTCCCGCTATTATACATCCATCGGATATCAAGGAGTTGGACACTGTAGCGGTCCCTGTCAGTTTAGGAGGGGAGAGATCCTTTAATTTGGTAAAAACCTTACCTTTTTCATAAAAAAGTTCTCTTCTGACTTCTTGCTTCAATATATCCATGTTTATCCTGTAATATTCATCTATACCTTTCTTCACATTTCTCCAATAACCATCGAATACGTACGCATAGACTTTCAACCTATCCAGATTGGGGAGGATTACATCTAACAGTAAATCATACCCTTTTTGAGGAACACTGGCATAAAGAAGATCCATGAGGAGGTATTTGTTGATGAAATAGATACCCAGAAAAGCGAGATCTCCTTTTGGCTTCTCGGGTTTTTCCTCTATTTCCAGAATCCTCATATTCTCGTTCACACTCACTATACCGTACTTCGTCAAATCGTATGACTCATCCAGCTTTTTCACGATGAGGGTGACATCTGCGCCCTTTTTGAAGTGATATTGGTATAGATCAGTGAAATCTATCTTGTATATGTGATCACCAGATCCTATAAGGACGAAATCTTCCTCTCCCCTTCTGAGAAGTGTCATATTCTGGTATATAGCGTCTGCGGTGCCTCTATACCAAAATTCCCCCTGAGAGCTGACGTATGGTTGGAGTATGAACAACCCTCCATGTTTCCTATCAAGATCCCATTCCTTACCGGATCCCAGGTGATCCATAAGACTCCTTGGATTATACTGCGTTAGAACCCCCACTTTGTATATTCCGGAATTCACCATGTTACTTAAGGTGAAATCTATCGCTCTATATTTCCCGAAAATAGGAATCGCTGCACTAGCCCGTACCTTGGTTAGAGGCCAAAGGGCTTCTCCCCTTCCACCCGCTAGGATCAACCCCAGAACCTTCACCCGCATCACCACCTTTCGTATCTTGCCCACACACATTTGAGGTACAAAGATTCAGGAATCTGAGCTATCCAGGGATGATCCACATCTTGAAAAGTAATTTTCTCTACTCTCCAGATTCTTCCCTTACTCTCCACTCCCTTCCTAATAGATTCTATCATCAAGTTGATATCCATCTGGTAAGCGCACGAGCAAAGTACCATCATCCCATTCTCCTCTAGATGCTCGGATATAGCGTTTACCAGTTTTTTAAAATAATCAATCCCCTTTTTCCTCTCTTCCTTTCTTTTTATGAGAGATGGAGGATCTGCAACTACAACATCAAAACGATCACTACAATTTTCTAAAAACTCGAAGACATCCGCTTTCTCGAAAGAAGCTTTCAAGGAATTCCTCTTGGCGTTTTCCATGGCTGTATCCACAGCATCTTGAGATAGATCCACTCCTGTGACCTCAAAACCTGCCTTCGATAAATTCAAAGAAAACCCCCCTGTGTAACAGAAGAGGTCAAGAGCCTTCTTACCATCAGTATTCCTCACCAGAAATCTGTTCATCCTTTGATCCAGAAAAAAACCTGTTTTTTGACCTCTTTTAACATCGACAACGTATTCTATATCGTGCTCTGTCAGGATCAATCGTTCAGGAGTCTTTCCATAAAGAGGGCCATTTCTCCTTTCAAGATTTTCATCGGATCTTGTTTCAAAATCGCTCCTCTCATATATGAATGACGGTGAGAAATTCTCAATGAGCACCTTTCTGATCAAGTCTTTCATTAATTCCATTCCCTTGCATCTCACCTGGATTACAAATCCATCATCGTATCTATCGATTATCAATCCCGGAAGACCATCCGCTTCACCATGTACAACACGGTAGAAAGGCGTGGGGAATCTCCTTTTTTCAAAAGCTCGTAGTATCCTTCGATTAAACACACTTTCTATACCTTCATCTCTCCTTGTGATCATCCTAACAGCTATACGAGCATCCGGGTTGAAAAAACCTTTCCCAAGAAATTCTTTATCATGAGAGAATACACTAGCTATATCCCCCGGTTTCCCATCTCCCACGAAACCTTCCAATTCGTCCTTGAAGATCCAGGGATAATTGTTCTTCACCTTTCTCTCTTTTCCTTTTTTTAAGAAAACAACCCACATGTTCTCACCAACTTAGAACCCCATACTTTTTAAACAATCCTTTCAGAACTCCCATCATCTCTTTCATCTCATCTCCAGGATAATTTCTGAAAACTCCTAGAATATCCAAACCCAAATCCGTGAGTGATCTCAAAACCTGAATTGAAGCTTTTTCCACTTCCTTTCTATATTCCCCAATGATTCCCATTATGACCTTGTAATTTTCCCTTCTTCTTCTCCCAGGTACAACGCACCCTTTTCCTTCCGAACCATTCTCGATTACTTTCAACACGACGTACTCCATACCTTCCCTTTCCTCTATGTTGTACAGGAACCTCATTTCGACACTTCCAAACTTTTAATATACTACCGCTATCTAGAAAAAAGGAAAAACGGGTGCTAAAATTTTCCCAGGGGTGATCGAAGTGAAAATATCCGAAATACTGAAAGCACTAGGAGATATTGTTCTGGATGCTCGGATGAATGGGGAAATGGACATAACAGATATAGAAAATCACTCCTCAAACATACGAGAAGGTTGTGTGTTCATCTGCAGAAAAGGTTACAGGTTCGATTCGCATGATATCGCGGAAGAGATCGTGGATCTGGGGGCCAAGCTTTTGATCGTTGAGAGAGACTTGAAAGATATCGGTGTCCCCGTGATAAAAGTTGTTGATTCTAGGCTCGCCGAAGCTATTCTCGCCTCCGAATTCTATGGTCACCCCTATAGGTATCTCCTCACCTTCGCGATAACGGGAACGAATGGAAAGACAACAGCTGTTCACATGATACACCACATCCTGAAGAACATGGGAAAGAGGGGAAGCTTGATAGGTACCGTCATGAACGATGTTCTAGGGGAGATATCGTATCATGAAAATACAACACCCAGTGCTCTGGAAATAGTTAGAGCTATGAAAAAAACCAAAGATGGGGAAGGGGAATACTTCGTTCTGGAGGTTTCTTCTCATGCCATTAGTTTGAAGAGAATCGAGGGATTGAGATTCGATTCCGTTGGCCTCACGAACATAACGCGAGATCACCTTGATTTTCACAGGGACTTCAACGATTACATAAAGACGAAACTCAGGATATTTGAGTTTCTAAAAGAAACGGGAGTTGGTGTCATAAACGAGGAATATGCCGACATGGTCAAAAAAAGGATAAGAAAAGTGACGTATGGTTTCAATAAGAATTCCACATATTCTTTAGAAGATGTGAACACAACGAGGGAAGGGACGAGTTTCAGGGTTCGGACTCCTGAAGGGTTAAAAGAAGTAAGATTGAGAGTTCTGGGAGAATACAACGCATTGAATGCTGTCATGGTCCTGGCGATTCTTCATCAAACTGGTTTCGATATAGACGAGATAATATACCATATGGAAACCTTTCCTGGTGTCGATGGAAGATTTGAATTCATTGAGGAAGCTTCTAAACTCGGTATCGATATCGTTGTCGATTTTGCCCACACACCAGACGCTCTTGAGAAAGCCCTTAAAACCGCTAAAAAATTAGCAAAAGGTAGAATAATAATAGTCTTTGGAGCTGGAGGAAACAGTGACAGAGGAAAAAGACCTATGATGGCAAAGATAGCGTCAGAGCTTTCGGATGTTATGATAGTGACCACCGATGATCCAAGAGGAGAAGATCCTAAGGAGATATTCGATGATCTCGTCAAGGGTATCACCCCCGGTACTCCCTACCTGGTCCTTCCCGACAGAAGGGAAGCGATAGAGACAGCCATAACTTTAGCCAACAGAGGTGACATGGTTATAGTGGCTGGTAGGGGTCACGAGCATTTTCAGGTTTTCAGCGATGATAAAAAGATACCGTTCAAGGATAAGGACGTGATACTCGAGATCATACAGGAGAAACTCAGGAGGAAGGGAAAATGAAGAAGCTTCTCTCAAGGAGATTCGTCCTGGATTCCAGAAGCATCAGACCAGGTGATGTTTTCGTGGCAATAAAAGGGAAAAAGGTGGATGGTCATGAGTTCGTCCGAGAGGCTTTTGAAAGGGGAGCTTACGCTGCTGTAGTCGAGAAGCCCGTTAAACACAGTGGAAACATCTATTTGGTGGAGAATGTGGTGGATTTTCTAGCAGATCTTGCGAGAGAGAAGCTGGGATCACTCGAGAGTAAGAGAATCATAGGTATAACCGGTTCAAATGGTAAAACGACCACTGAGTACAAGAATGAGAACATTTTGGTATTGGAGATGGCCATGAACAAGAAAGGGGATAT
>MZGO01000018.1 GCA_002084985.1 Thermotoga sp. 4484_232
TCTTCACACTCGGAGAGGCGTTGACAGGACTTATTCTGGGCCTTGTTTTTGGTACCGGGATAGCTTCTTTGATGTACTTTCTGAAACCACTCGCAGGTATTCTGTATCCCGTTTTAGTCCTCTCTCAAGCCATACCCATAGTTGCAATAGCTCCGCTGATAGTCATATGGTTCGGTTTTGGATACTGGACCAAGATAGGGACCGTTACCTTCACGTGTTTTTTCCCGATAGCGGTGAGTTCTTACGAAGGCTTCAGAACAGTTGATCCGGAAGCTCTTGAACTCTTCAAGGTTATGAAGGCGAGTAGATATCAAATCATGAGATTTTTGATATTTCCCCACACGCTTCCCCACATCCTATCCGGTTTGAAGATATCCTCAGCCTACGCTGTCGTTGGTGCCGTTATAGCCGAGTGGCTTGGCTCTGAAAAAGGACTTGGTGTGTACCTGATAAGAGCGATGAACACCTTCAGAGCCGATAGACTCTTTTCCTCGGTGATAATCATTGTCTTCTTCAGCCTTTTGGTTTTTAAAACTGTTGACCACATATCGAAAATCATCACACCATGGCTTGAGGAGAGGAGGTTGAAGGTATGAAGGTATTAACAGCGATTTTGATAATGACTTTTTCCATTTTCTTACTGGCGGGGAACATCACGGTCGTGCTGGATTGGTATCCTAACACAAACCATACAGGAATTTTTGTAGCCAAGGACCTGGGGTTCTACACTGAGGAAGGACTATCCGTCAAGGTGATACAACCTTCCAAACTGACCTCTGAACAGATCGTTGCATCCGGCAGGGCGGAATTCGGTGTAAGCTATCAGGAAGCCGTTACACTTGCAAGGGGAGAAGGTCTTCCCATAGTTTCCATATGTGCCATCATTCAGCACAACACATCGGGATTTGCCTGGTTGAAGAGTGAAGGAATAAAGAGCGTGAAAGACTGGGAAGGTAAAAAGTATGGATCATGGGGATCTCCCATAGAGAAGGCAACGATAGAGTACATCATGAGAAAATACGGTGCTGATCCCGAGAAAGTGATCTTTGTGAATGTGGGCCAGATGGACTTCTTCTCCGGTACACTGAACGACGTTTTCGATTTCGCCTGGATTTATTACGGCTGGGATGGCGTGGCTTCAAGAATCAAAGGAATAGAAATAGGATATCTTTCTCTTAAAGACCTGGATCCTGTCTTTGACTACTACACACCGGTCATAATAACGAGTGAGAGGATGATAAAAGAGAAACCCGATATCGTTAGAAGGTTCATGAGAGCAACTTACAAAGGTTACATGTACGCCATAGATCATCCTGAAGAGGCTGCAAGAATTCTTCTCAAATACGCTCCTGAACTGGATGAGAGGATCGTCATCGAATCTCAGAAATACCTTTCAAAGGAGTACAAAGCGGATTCTCCAAAATGGGGTTATCAGAGGAAGGAGGTGTGGGAAAGGTACGCGAAATGGCTTCATTCGATGGGCTTTTTGAAGAAAATGATAGACGTGGAAAAAGCCTTCACAAACGAGTTCCTTCCGTGAAAGTAGAAAACCTGAGGATAAACTATGATGACCTTCTCGTGGTGGATGGTATCTCTTTCGAAGTGTTTAAAGGAGAGGTGATATCTCTTCTGGGGCCCTCTGGATGCGGTAAGACTTCCATAATAAAGGCAATACTGGGACTTGTGGATTTCGAAGGGGTCATTGAAAGGAACGGTGAGGGGATAGGTTACATGCCACAGAAAGATATTTTGTTTGATTGGATGGATGCCTTGGATAACGCTTCTCTTCCTTTGATCTTGAAAGGGGAGAAAAAGGAAAAGGCAAGAGGTATAGCAAGAGAGATGTTTAAGGAATTCGGTCTTGAAGGGTTTGAGGATAAAAAACCCTATCAACTTTCTGGTGGTATGAGACAAAGACTTTCCTTCATAAGGGCTATACTTTCAGGAAGAGACATCCTTCTCTTAGATGAACCGTTCGGCGCAGTGGATGCTTACACGAGAAGGCATCTTCAACTTTGGCTCTCCAGAAACCTTGAGAAGCTCGGTGGTGCCATAATAATGGTGACTCATAACGTAGAAGAAGCGATTTTCTTATCTGATAGAATCTTCATACTCTCGGACAAACCAGCCAGGGTGATGGAAGAGATCACAGTACCCCTGAAACGTCCAAGATGTTTGGACACTTTCGGGAGTCCTGTGTTTTCAAAACTCGAAAAGGAGGTGATGGAAGTCATATTCAGTTAAGCGAGTTGAGGTATCTTCTAACACGCTTCACCTGAACCATGAAGGCTTCTATTCTTGTCTCCATTATCGGTGTGAACGGATTCCCATCGGATTCCAGGAAGGTTATGGGAATATCTCCCACATCTTCCACAACTTTCTTCACTTTTCCTTTGGCTCCTTTTCTTATAGTCTCTATACCCCTTTTGGTTATGGCTTCCGCTATCCTACTTGGCATACATCCAAACGGTCCGATCAGAACAACACCATCGTATTCGCTAATCACCTCATGCAGAGCTGTTCCAATCGTTAAAATGGCTTCTCCCGTTAGATTAGGATGAAGGAATTTCCCAGCTGACTTTATGAGTTCTTCAATATCCACAGGTCGAGCTTCATAGATCCCAGTTCTTTCAAAGATTTTCTTTATCTTCATCTCTATTAACCTTTTCACCCACACCTCTATTTTCTTCAGCAGCCTCTGGTAGTATTTCGAGTCAGGTGATGTGTACCTCTTCAAGAAGAGGTAATCGGTGTAGTAGATCCACTCGTGAACAGGGGAGATATGCGTTATTATCCCGTTCTCTTCGAATATTTTCTCAAGATCCTTCCTCGAAAATTCATCCCACCTTACAAATATCTCTCCTGTTATGAGAACCTTAGGTGTTTCTTCAAATTTTCCATCTTTTTCAACGCAGGATATGATATCCGCGACGCTTTGAAGCTTTTTAAAAACTAAAGGAAGAGGATCGTTCGCGAGGCTATCCAAAACCATATCCTTTACACCCTCGAAAATTCTCGAGGCTTCTTTCTTATCCTTTGCGAGGACCCTTAAAGCACTCCCGACATCGAACAGAACATCGGATATAACTATCGAGACCCACGCTCTGAGCTTAAAAGAAGCCCCGAGCCCAGCATAAGCGTTCTCCGAATTCAAGCTCAGAAGGGCTACGTTGTCAACATTGTTGTTTCGAAGCCAAAGATCCATGTAAACACTGTACTGACCGAATCTGCACGGCCCACTCGTGTTCGGCATGAAGTACAGTATCAAATCTTTTTCATTCTCATGATCTTTCAGGTACTTTACTAAACTTCCCAGAGTGAGCTGGAGAGGAAGACATTCTTTAGATAGAGAGTTCCCTCTTCCATACTTGAATTCCTCATCGCCGGAAGGTGGACAAACGTCCGTTTTCAAACCATGATATCTAAAAGAAGCTGCCAGGGCTTTGGTTCCAAACTCTCCCATGCTTGGAAAGACAAGCCTCACTTTTTCATCACTTAAGGGAATCTCTGCACCTTCCGGTGTCAGCACTTTCAAACTTTTTCCTTTACCAACAACTTTTGGTCTTTTGACAGACTTCTTCTCGCCAGCTTTCCTCACTTTCAAAAAGCTTTTCACAACATCTATGAAAGCTTCGACCCTCGTTTCGATCCCGGCATCCGCTGTATGACTGTCGAGTTCCAATATCAAGGAAGGTTTTGTTCCCATTATGTCTTTGAAATATGAGATTATGAATGAATCGGGTCCACAGCTGAAGTTGGTGATGTAGAGAGCAAAGAGTTTCGGATGCTTTTTTATGAACCTCGCTGCTTTCGTTATCATCTCTCCCCAAGTCCAGTACATGTTTTCATACCCTTCTTCTCCTTCGTAAGGAAGAGCATCGAAAGGCACGATGGGGATTCCTCTGCTTGCAAATTTCTCGGGTATTCCAAGGTTGGCATCCGATGAAAAAGCGTTGTACGATCTTCCAAGAAGAACGACTCCAAACTCTTCCTCTTCAACCTGTTTTAGGAATTCCTTTCCAAGCTCCTTTATTTTTCTTTGTCTTTCTCTGAAAACCTCCAGCGCTTTTCTGAAAGCTTCTTTTCCTTCCTCTCTGGTTTTACCCAAAATTTCCGAAAGTTCTGAGAATTTCTCTTCCTCTCTTTCAAAACCCCTTGAGAAATCGAAGTTCATGACGATGACGTTCCTCTCCTCAAGTTCTGGAAAAGCCGATCTCAGCCAATCGGCTTCACTCTGCACGAAGGGACAGAAAACGTTGTAGTTCTTGGAGTTCTCTACCTTCATTCCTCTTATTCTTGGGAGGAATATGTAATCGACATCTTTCTTTAGGATCTCCAGCATATAACCATGTGAAAGCTCAACGGGAAAGCAGAACTCAGCGTTTTTTCTCTCCCAACCATCCCTCAAGGATCTTTCAGGAACAACGACTTCGAATCCCAGACTCTGGAAGAAGGTTGAAAACAGAGGAAAGAGCGAGTTCATGATCAAGGATTTGCTCAGCGCTATTTTCTTTTCCCCCTCTGTTTTCTCCATCTGAAACACTATCTCTTCCCTTTTCTTCACGTAGTTGTATTTTTCTATGTCTATATTCATGTGCTTTCTGATATTCTCGTACCTGTTACAGGCTCCACCGAACGGAAATCTTTTTCCATCGATCTCTATTATGGTTATCGAACACTTCCTGTCACATTTCTCCTTCCCACCAGGGCATATGAAGCTTCCCCTGTATATGACATCCCTTTCGATTAGATCTTTCAAGCTGTATTCAGAAGGTTTCAGAAAACCGAGTTTCAAGTTGTCTTTCACCATCAAAGCGACACCGTACGCTCCCATGAGTCCCGGGTGAGGAGGTACAACGATTTTCTTTCCCGTCAGAACAGCCATGGCCACAGGTACTGCCCTGTTGTAACAAACCCCTCCTTGCATGAAGACCTTCTTTCCAACAGGTCTGTTTCCCTTCACCCTGTTTATGTAGTTCATGCAGATCGAGTACACAAGGCCTGCGCATATATCTTCCTTGGATATTCCTTCATGTATAGCGGTTTTAACATCACTTCCTATGAAGGCAGCACATTGATCGCTGAAATTCGGTGGGCTTTTACTTTTCAAGGCAAGATCCCCTATATCGGTGTAATGAACGTTGAGGGATTCCTTGGCGGCTTCCTCAAGGAACGATCCTGTACCAGCAGAGCACGCTTCATTCATCGCGTAGTCTGTCGGTACACCGTTGACAAGGTACGTGTACTTCGCATCCTGCCCTCCTATTTCGAAGATGGTATCTGCTTCTGGATCGAACTTAACAGCCGCCCTTGCATGAGCCATTATTTCGTTGTAGACCGCATCGGTTTGAGCGTGCAGTCCAACTATCTTTCTGCCAGATCCCGTGACACCAACTGCTATGATCTTGACGTTCACATCCAGCTGATCGAGAATTTCTTTATAACACTTTCTCGCAGCGCCCACAGGGTCTCCTTTGGTTCTCAAATAAGAGCTTGCAAGTATGGCTTCATCCTCTACTCTCATCAGAACAGCTTTTGTGGTTGTCGATCCAACATCGACTCCCAAAATACAGACATCTCCTTCTTTCGCCTTCTGGAAATCCATATCCTTGAAATCCACCATGTGGGCATACTTTGAAAGCTTTTCTAACTTTGGAAAGCTCGATTCCATCTTGTTGAAGATCAATTCACCGTTTCTACTCGGTTTGCATTCCTTTGCCCAATGATACGCTCCGAAGGCCTCGAAGAACAGAGCTTCCTCCGGTATGACGAAATCGACAAGCGCTGAAAGATGTCTCAGCATCAACTTGTTCCTTGTTGTTCCCCCAACGATCATGATTTTTCTAACCCGGGCTTTGTGAACGAGTTCTGCTATCTTTTCCGCCATGACTCTTCCAAGACCGTTGAGAACGAATTCTTTCGGCACACCCTTATTCAAAGCGTGTGTGCAATCGCTTTTGCAGAATACAGAGCATCTGGATGAGAGTTCGTAGTACTCATCGGTTTCGATCTCGTTGATTCTTGAAAGATCCAGTCCCATCCTATCTATCTGCTGAAGGAAAAATTCTCCTGTTCCTGAAGCACATTTGTTCCCCGTGAATATCCCGATAATCCTTCCTTTATCGTTCAGTTTGTAGAGTACGAAATTTTCTCCCCCAGCACTCACTATGGCTTCTATGCCATCGTATCTATCTTTAACTTTGAAGTAGGCAATCTCCGTTGCTTCAACCTCCGATATCTGAGGCAGATTCAAAAGCTTCCTGGCTTTTCTACCGGTTACAACGACGAGCCCCTCTTTCAAGAACTCGGGAACGAGTTTCGAAAGTACTTCTATAGGATTCCCGTTATGAGGAATGTTTTCTCCAGTCCTTCCGTCATAAAAAGAGATGCTGCTTGAGCCTATGCACAATCCCACGAATTTCACATTCATCACCCCTTAAAATCCAATATTTTAGTATAGCACTCGATTAATAGTGATTATCAACCAATAGAATGAAATTTCTGATAATTTCTGCCTTTTGCACTGTTTCATCTATCCTTCCTTTAATAAATATAATAGTTAAGGTTTCGTTAAAGTTACCACATTCACAACAGGAGGGATCCCAGATGTCAAAGAATCCTTATGAGATCTTTCTGGAGCAACTCGAAAGGGCATCGAAGGTTCTGAAGCTCAAAGAAGACATCGTTGAGATGCTGAAGCACCCCGAAAGGGTTATCGAAGTCTCCATACCTGTGAAGATGGATGATGGTAGCATCAAGGTTTTCACAGGATGGAGATCCCAGCACAACACGGCACTTGGACCAACCAAGGGTGGTATAAGGTACCACTGGAATGTCACCAAAGAAGAAGTTATGGCACTCTCGGCTTGGATGACTTTTAAAAACGCTGTGATGAATCTTCCCTACGGCGGTGGAAAAGGAGGAATAAGAGTTAATCCCAAAGAAATGAGTGAAGGAGAGGTTGAAAGACTTTCCAGAACCTACATCCAGAGAATCTACAAATATATAGGGCCGGAAGAAGACATCCCAGCACCTGATGTTTACACCAATCCACAGATAATGGCATGGATGATGGATGAGTATTCGAAGCTCGTTGGAAAATTTTCACCAGGAGTCATAACTGGAAAACCGTTGATAGTTGGAGGATCCAAGGGAAGAAAAACGGCAACGGCAAGAGGTGGTTTCTTCGTTCTGAGAGAAGCTCTCAAGGTCAGGGGAGAGAGATTCGAAGACATGAAAGCAGCAATTCAAGGATTCGGAAACGCAGGATCCAACGCTGCGATCTATCTATACGAAGCGGGAGTTAAGGTCGTAGCGGTTTCAGATTCAAAGGGTGGAATATTCAAGGAAGATGGACTCCCGATACCGGATGTTGTAAAACATAAGAAAGAGACGAGATCCGTCATAGACTTTCCAGGAGCCAGAAACATCACCAACGAAGAACTGCTCGAGTTGAACGTGGATATTCTCGTTCCCGCAGCTCTCGAAGATGTGATAACGGAGGAGAACGCTCCAAGGGTGAAAGCAAGGTATATTCTAGAGCTTGCCAACGGTCCAACTACACCCGAGGCCGATGAGATCCTGACAAGCAAAGGAGTGATGATTCTTCCCGATATTTTAGCGAATGCTGGAGGAGTCACGGTATCCTACTTTGAGTGGGTTCAAAACCTTATGAACTACTATTGGGAAGAAGAAGAGGTTGACCAGAAGCTTGACAGAAAGATGAGTAACGCCTTCAGGGAAGTTTACGAAGCATCCAAAGAGTTCAACATCGATATGAGAAGATCAGCGTACGTTGTGGCTCTGAGAAGAATCACGGAAGCGATGAAAGTGAGAGGATGGATCTGAGGAGCCGGTCGGCTCCTCGTTTTTTTATAGGGTGGGAGTACAGGGTATGGAGGGTTGATTATCAACATTCGATGATGGTCGATGATCGATCGCTTTCAGTTAGTCCCTTCTCATTTGTTACACATTCTTTAGCTTAACTTCTTTTCTTTTTCGAACAGGAGGTATAATATATACTGCGATGAAAAAATTCAGGAGGTAAAATCATGGGAAGAATAACAAAAGAGCGAGTTTTGGATGCTTTGCTTTGAGATAGGCTTTGATGTCGTGAGCCTGGGATTGGTCTACGATATACAGATAGATGATGATAACAACGTGAAGGTCCTCATGACTCTCACAACACCTGCATGTCCTCTAGCAGGTATGATACTCTCGGATGTAGAACAAGCCGTTAGAGATATCGAAGGTGTGAAGAACGTGGAGGTGGAGTTGACATTCGATCCACCATGGACTCCAGAAAGAATGGATCCGAAGCTCCGAGAGAGATTTGGGATATGAACCTTGAGAGAGCTAAGGACATCTTGAAAAAAGTTAGTGACGTTCCCATGCTGGAGGCCCTGATTTTGGCCTCCTTCGTTTTTGATGAACCTAAAGAGAAAATCCTGATACATGGTCTTCCGAAAGATGAAAAATTGATTCGAAGGTTTTTCGAGCTTGTTCATAAAAGGTCGAAAGGTTATCCCCTTCAGTACATCTTAAAAAAAGTTGAATTCATGGGATACGAGTTTTACATCGAAGAAGGCGTGTTCATCCCAAGAAGCGTTACAGAGGAACTGGTGGAGATAGCCATAGATCTTGTGAGGAATCTGGGATTGAGTCTTGTGGCTGACATCGGCACCGGTTCAGGGGCTATAGCGATATCTGTAGCTAAAATGACCGGGGTAAAAGTCCTGGCAACGGATGTATCGGAAAAAGCGGTGAAGGTGGCGAGAATTAACATTTCGAAGATGAAAGTCCAGGATCTTGTGACCGTCGAAAAGGGAGAGTTTTTAGAGCCATTTCTGGATCGTCTGGATGAAATAGATCTCGTTGTCTCCAATCCACCCTATGTGAGAAGAAGTGATGAGGTTTCAAATGAAGTTCTATACGAGCCGGAAGAAGCTATTTTTTCTGGAAGGACAGGTCTGGAGTTTTACGAAGAATTTTTCAAAAGGTACGATCTCTCGAACAAG
>MZGO01000019.1 GCA_002084985.1 Thermotoga sp. 4484_232
GTGAAAGCTAACTTTATCATGATACTCTCAGTTCAAGGGAAGATGTCAGCATCGACGACTCTTTCATAGAATTCATCCTCACTGATGAACCCACCGCATTAACATTCATTTTATCTGGTGTTAGAAAACTTTTCCACAAGTATTCCTTTAGTAAAAGGACATAATAGTAATTATTCGCAGATAAACAGATATAATCAGATATAATCGTGTTTGCAGAACGGAGTGCTTTTGTGTTAATTTCTATTGAAAAATCTTTCTGAGGAAGAAATAATCATAAGGTGAGGTTCATCGTGAAGGGCAAGTCGAAAGTTAATCCCAAATTGATGAAAAAGGCGAATAAAAAACTCATAATGCGATATCTCGTTGAAACGGGCCCTCACAGTAGGCTGGAGATAGCTCAATTCACTAAACTTGCGAACAGCGCCACTTGGAGAATCACAGATGAGTTGATGAAGGAGGGTCTTATCGAACAGAAAGGATTTTATTCAGCTACAAGCCGTAAAAAATCCAGTGTATTTGGTCCATCTCGTTCTTTCGCCCTTTCTATAATCTACAATGTTGAAGTCCTGGAAACGATAGTTGGAATCGGTTATCTGGATGGTTCCTGGAAAATTGTTGAATCTTTTCCCACAGGAACTCTCGAAGATTTTCTGAAAAATGTTGAAAAAACTTTAGAAAAATTGGAAAAAGGTTTTCCCATCGATAAAGAGAGAACAAGAGTTGTTTTCTCCTTACCTGGAATAGTTGATATAAAAGAGCAAAAGTTGATCTATGCGCCAAATCTTGGATGGAGAGATCTGAATATCAAGGAAATCCTGGAAAATAGAGGTTACCCCCTGATCGTGGATAACGATTCCAATTTTTCGTTACTTGCAGAATCCTTCTTTTCAAAAGATGTCAAGAACTCTTCTACAGCTTTCTTTCTATACCTAGGTGAGGGAACAGGTGGTTCCATACTCGTCGACAACCAGATAGTAAGAGGGAAAAATTTCGCTGCTGGAGAGATAGGGCATTCAATATTGGTGAAAGATGAAGACAGATCTTACAAAGAGACCGAACAGTTCCTTTCGATATCCAAATTGATCGAAAGATTCGAAAAGAAAAAAAGATATGGACTCGAGGGTAAAACGTTGAAAGAAAAATTCGATTCGGCTGTTCGGTTGTGGTTCGAAAATGATGAGATCGCTGTTGAAATCTTTCAGGAATTTTTGGAAACTCTAGCTGTGATATTGAGAAACATCGTGTATTTCCTGAACCCAGAGATTGTGGTTTTTGGTGGAATAGTGAATAACATTTGGGAAACCTTTGGAAAAATCGTTTATAAAAGGCTCTCAGAATTGGTTCCGTATGAAATTCTGGATGGGATCATCTTCAGAGATACGATATTCAAAAACGTTCCACCTTCCCTTCCAGGTTGCAACGTAGCAGCTATTGAACAGATACTCGAGTCCTTGGGTTGATCAAGGTGGTTTAGAAAGTGATTGAGTTGTGTTTCGGCCTGGACGTACGGCTCAATCACCAAATTTCAAAGGGGGGATTCTATGAAAAGGGTGATTTTTCTTATTCTAGTGGTACTCTCAGCGGCTTTGATAGCTCAGATCACATTACCAAGGAATGAAACTGTGTACGTTATCGGAGCTCTCTGGGGACCTGCAACAACGTGGAATCTGTACGCCCCTCAATCAACTTACGGAACGGATCAGTTTTTGTATTACGGAACGGATCAGTTTTTGTACATACCACTTTTTATGTACAACATAGGAAGAGATGCCTGGCTTCCTCTTATAGGGGAAAGCTACGAATTTGTGGATGATAAAACCATCAGAATAAAGATCAGGGATGAAGCGAAATGGAACGATGGTGTTCCTATAACAGCTTATGATGTGGTTTACACTCTGGAATTGACGAAAAAGTTGGGAATAGGTCCCAGCACCGGCTGGTGGGATTACATAGAATACGTAAAAGCTATAGATGATAAAACAGTTGAGTTCAAAGCCAATGAGAAGAATCTGAACTACTTCATGTTCCTTAGTTATTCACTTGGTGCAGAACCAATGCCAAAGCATGTGTACTCGAAACTCGAAGAAGAGGGAATCAACATAAAGGATTGGAGAAACGACGACCCAGAAAAGCAAGTTGTCTCAGGTCCTTACAAACTCTTCCATTCCGATCCCAACATGGTTGCTTATGTGAGGATCGATGATTGGTGGGGAAAGGATATTTTTGGACTTCCACGACCAAAATATATAGCCAACGTTATTTACAAGGACAATCCGAGCGCGAACCTGGCATTTGAAAGAGGAGACGCAGATTGGGCAGGAACCTTCATACCAAGCGTCTGGGAACTATGGACCAAGAAGAAACAACCTATTGGAACATGGTTTGACAAACCACCTTATTACATGCCAGATGGCGTGGTGCTTCTCTACATAAATTACACGAAGCATCCTCTGAACGACAGAAATGTTAGAAAAGCCATAGCTTATGCAATACCTTATAAGGACATGCTCAAGAAAGCGTACTTCGGATACAGCCCGCAAGGTCATCCCTCGATGGTGATCGATCTGTTTGAGCCGTACAAGCAATGGATAGATTTCGACCTGGCCAGGAAAACATGGGGAACAGAGGATGGAAAGGTTCCTACAGATCTTGAAATGGCCAACAAGATCTTGGACGAAGCTGGTTTCAAGAAGGGAAAAGACGGTATAAGGGTTGCCCCAGACGGTACAAGACTTGGGCCGTACACTATATCCGTTCCATACGGATGGACAGATTGGATGATGATGTGTGAGATGATAGCAAAGAACTTGAGAGAAATAGGAATAGATGTGAAGACGGAATTCCCAGATTTCTCCGTGTGGTGGGATAGACTGATAAAAGGAAACTTCGATTTCGTGATATCATGGAGCTCCGGTCCAGGATTCGATCATCCGTTCAACGTCTACAGATTCGTCATGGACTCGAGGTTGACAGGACCGGTGGGCGAAGCCTTCCCAGCCGGCGATTGGGAAAGATACCACAACGATGAGGTGATAGAGCTTCTAAACACCGCTGTCTCTTCTCTTGATCCAGAGCAGAGAAAGAAAGCCTACTTCAAGATCCAGGAGATCGTCTACAGAGATCTTCCAGGAATAGTTTTGTTCTATGGAGCGCACTGGTACGAATACAACGAAAAAGTCTGGACCAACTGGCCGAATGCGAAGAATCCATGGTGGTATCCTGCAGCGCCATGGCACCTGAGTGCTTTACCAGTCACCTTCGGTATACATAGAGTGGGAGAAGTCAAAAAAGTACCAAAATGGATGGAAACAGTTGATAAGGGAGGATTTCTCATACCAACCTCCGAAATAATGGCTGATCTTCAGAGTACCTTGAAATGATGTCTTGATTGAGGAGTGAGAAAATGGGCCGTACGTCCAGGCCGCTTTTAAGGTATCTTCTGAGGAAAATATTATTTCTCATGGTGACATATATAATCGCAACCACGATAGTTTTCATACTTCCAAGGGTGATTCCAGGAAATCCTCTTGCTCAGATACTTTCAAGACTCTCCCAATTAAGTATTTCCAATCCAGAAGCTATAAGCGCTGTCAACCGTACTTTAATGAAAGAGTTCGGCCTTGGAAAACCTTGGTACGTTCAGTACATAGATTTTGTATCGAAAGCATTGAGAGGGGATCTTGGAACATCCATTACTTTTTATCCCCGGAAAGTGATCGATCTCATAGTACCTGTGATACCTTGGACCCTCGTTCTTCTACTTCCTGCAACCATAACAGCTTGGATTTTGGGAAACACTTTGGGAGCAATAGCCGCCTATAGAAGAAACACTTGGGTGGATAAAGGGATATTGACTTCTTCGCTCATCGTTTCCCAAATACCTTATTATTGGTTAGGTATGATTCTGATATTTTTCTTTGGAGTGAAACTCGAGGCTCTGCCAACTCAGGGAGCTTATTCACAAGGTACAATTCCCTCTTGGAATTTGAACTTCCTCATAGATGCTTTGAAACATTACATACTTCCATTTTCATCCATTGTTATCTCCGCGATGGGAGGATGGGCTATAGGAACAAGACTTCTGGTCATCTATGAACTTGGAAGCGATTATGCACTGTTTTCTGAGTACCTTGGAATGAGTGATAAAAAGATTTTCAGATACGTCTTTAGAAATTCTCTGCTCCCGCAGGTTACAGGATTAGCTTTAAATCTGGGAAGTGCTTTGGGTGGATCTCTCATAACTGAGATCGTATTCAACTATCCAGGAACGGGGTACTTGCTCTTTAGAGCCCTTACCAGTTTGGATTATCCCCTCATTCAGGGAATATTCGTGATACTGATCGCTTCCATATACATAGCTAATTTCCTAGTTGATTTCATATATGCTCTCATAGACCCCAGGATAAGATTGGGTCAGGAGGATTGAAAATGCTTCTGAAGATGTTTAAGCCGCTGTTCAAAAACAAAAAGTTCATCATAGGGTTTTCGATATTTGCCTTTTTTGTCCTCTTAGGACTTCTAGGGCCCGCACTTTACAAAGTAGATCCAACGGAAATGGCTGGGATGTTCGAATCTCCCCCATCAAGAGAACATCCTTTAGGGACGGATACGTACGGTAGAGACATTCTGGCTCAGTTGCTCCACGGTGTGAGAACATCGCTTTACATAGGTTTTCTCGCTGCAATCATTTCTCTGATAATAGGAACGATTGTGGGAACTTTTGCTGCTGTTAAAAGAGGAGTAGTGGATGAAGTGCTCATGGCTTTTACAAACATAATCTTAACAACTCCTTCTATCTTGATAGCCATCTTGATAGCCAGCTATTTGAGGGTTAGAAGCATCGAAATAGTGGCTTTGATCTTAGGACTCTTCCAATGGCCATGGTTTGCGAGAGCTATCAGAGCTCAATTGATGAGTGTGATCTCGAGAGAGTACGTCTACCTTTCCATAATGGCTGGGTACTCTGATTTGAAGCTGATCATGGAAGACCTCATACCAACGATCGCAACTTATGCTTTCATGTCCTTCGTCCTTTTCATAAACGGTGGAATAATGGGAGAAGCCAGTTTGAGTCTTATAGGATTGGGACCAACGCAGGGAATATCCCTAGGAATAATGCTTCAATGGGCGGTTTTGATGGAGGCAGTTAGAAGAGGACTGTGGTGGTGGTTCGTACCACCAGGTATAGCGATAGTGGCGATCACTTCATCACTTCTAATAATAAGCACCGCTATGGATGAAGTCTTCAATCCAAGGTTGAGGGAGGAATAACGAGGGTGAAGGGGGAAGCCCTTTTGAAACTTGAAAATGTGAAAGCGTATTACAAGATGGGGAAATACCATGTAAAAGCTGTGGATGGTGTGTCCTTCGAAATATTGGATGGCGAGGTTGTGGGAATTGTTGGAGAATCGGGATGCGGGAAATCCACTCTGGCAAATGTGATAATAATGAACATCATGAGACCTCTGATCCTCCTGGGCGGGAAAATCGTTATGAAGGTCAATGGTGCTGATGTCGAAATATCCTCTATGGGTAGAGAAGAAGCAAAAAGAAAAATATGGGGTAAAGAGATAACCGTGATTCCACAGTCTGCTATGAACGCTTTGATGCCAACGATCAAGCTTGAAAGATTCATAAGAGATATCGCAAAATCTCATGAGATCGATGGAGATGGGCTTGTTAAAAAAGCAAAAGTTAGATTCAAGGAAGTGGGTTTGGATGAGGAATGTCTGAGCAGATATCCATTCGAGTTGAGTGGGGGTATGAAGCAAAGAGCTGTCATAGCCATCGCATCGCTCCTCAATCCACAGCTTTTGATAGCTGATGAACCAACTTCAGCGCTAGATGTTGTAAATCAAAAGGTCTTTTTGAAGGTTCTCATGCAACTCAAAAGACAGGGAGTGATCAGGAGTATTATCTTCATCTCACACGATATAGCCACTGTCAGGCAGATAGCGACCAGGATGATCATAATGTACGCTGGAAAGATCGTGGAGATAGCGCTCATAGAGGATATCCTGAAAAATCCGCTTCATCCGTATACCAAAGGATTGTTCAACTCCGTTTTGACGCCGGAACCTGAAATAAAGAAAAGAGGTATAACCACGATTCCAGGTGCTCCTCCAAATCTGATCGATCCTCCAAAAGGTTGTAGATTCCATCCTAGATGTTCTTACAGAAAACCCATTTGCGAAAAGGAGGAGCCAAAATTGATCGAAGTGGAACCAGGTAGAAAGGTAGCATGCTTTCTCTATGGAGGATGAAAAATGGCGAAGCTGGTTGTTAAGAACCTCACCAAAGTATACTCTCTGGGTTTCTTCTCAAGAAAATATATTGAAGCCGTCAGGAACATCTCCTTTGAAGTGGACGAAGGAGAGATCATCTCTCTTGTTGGAGAATCTGGTTCTGGGAAAACGACAACAGCTAAGATCATTCTGAGACTTCTCCCTCCAACTTCTGGGGATGTTTTCATAGATGGTGTGAACATTTGGAAAGATATAACAGATCAGGAATCCCTGAAAGAATTGAGAAGAAAAGTCCACGCTGTTTTTCAGGATCCCTTTGCAAGCTACAACCCCTTTTATCCTGTTGAAAGAACCTTATGGCAAGCTATAAACCTTCTCAGGGAAAAACCGGGGAAAGAGGAAGCCCAAGAGATCATAAGGGAAGCGTTATTCAAAGTTGGATTGGATCCTAAAGATATCCTCGGAAAATACCCTCATCAGATATCTGGGGGACAGAAACAAAGGATCATGATAGCAAGGTGTTGGATTTTAAAGCCAAGTCTCATAATAGCGGATGAGCCAACATCCATGATAGATGCGTCATCACGTGGTGGAATAATAGAGCTTCTTGAAGAACTTAGAGAAGAGCAGAAAACATCCATCATTTTCATAACACACGATCTTGGACTTGCATATTACATATCCGACAGAATACTTGTGATGAAGGATGGAAAAATCGTTGAAGAGGGAAAACCGGATGACATAATAGTGAAACCCTCTCATGAATATACGAAAGTGCTCGTTGAGAGTATCCCGAAATTGTATCGAAAATTGGAGGACATATAGGTTATGATGACTTTAAAACCAATGCTCATTTTTCTAACATGGGCTCTGATCCTCGAGATTTTTGTGATCCTCTACTACCTTGTGAGAAAAGCAAGACCTGTGGAATTTTATCTTAGCATTTTTCTACTCATTGGAACGATAGTTGCCCTTGTGCTCTTTGTAAGGAAGCTGAGAAAAGAAATCGAAGGAAGAAATCATAAGCGGAGGTGAACCTCATGTCGCTGAAGCTCAATGAGAATAACATAGAAGAAATTATAAACTCCATGACACTCGAAGAAAAAGCAAAACTGGTGGTTGGTATCGGAATGCCGGGTTTCTTTGGAAACCCTCCATCGAGGGTTCAGGGAGCTGCTGGAGAAACCCATAGTATACCAAGGCTTGGTATTCCTTCAACAGTTATGGCAGACGGCCCAGCTGGTGTGAGAATAGATCCGGTAAGGGAAGGGGCGAAAACGACATACCACGCGACCGCTTTCCCAATAGCAAGCCTCCTTTCTTCCACATGGAACAGAGAAATCGTCAGAGAAGTTGGAGCGGCAATGGGAAGGGAAGCCAGGGAATACGGTGTTGATTTTCTTCTAGCACCCGCTCTGAATATCCACAGGAACCCCTTGTGCGGAAGGAATTTCGAGTACTATTCTGAAGACCCTCTCTTATCAGGTGAGATGGCAAAAGCCTTTGTTGAGGGAGTGCAATCCGAGGGAGTTGGTGCATGCTTGAAACACTTCATCGCCAACAATCAAGAGACGAACAGATTTACAATTGATATCATCGTATCTGAAAGAGCGCTGAGGGAGATATACCTGAAAGGATTTGAAATAGCCTTAAAAGCAAAACCATGGACGGTGATGAGCGCTTACAACAAGCTCAATGGAACATATTGCTCTCAAAACAAGAGGATATTAACGGATATCCTGAGAAATGAATGGAAATTCGATGGTTTCGTTATGACAGACTGGTTCGCAGGGAATGATCCCGTTGAACAGATGGAGGCAGGAAATGACTTAATAATGCCTGGAAAGGTTAATCAGATAAGAGCCGAAAGGGAAGACGAGGTTCAGGAGATAATAAAGGCTGTTAAAGAGGGAAATTTGAATGAAGAGATTCTAGACAGAAATGTAAGAAACATCTTGAAAATAATCGTTAAAACGCTTTCTTTCAGGGGATATAAACCCTCCAATAAACCAGATCTTGAAGAGCATGCAAAAATCGCCTATGAGGCAGCAGTTGAGGGTATGGTGCTTCTCAAGAACGAAGACGGCACCTTACCATTGAACAAGGAATCCGAAGTAGCACTCTTTGGAACAGCGCAGATAGAGACGATCAAAGGTGGAACAGGAAGTGGTGACACACATCCAAGGTACGTTGTATCCATTGTGAACGGTTTGATGGAGAGAGGGTTTCAGATAGATGAGGATCTTTTAAAAACTTATAAAGATTACATCAAAACCATGAGGAATAAAGAAGAGTACAAAATCAGAGAAGGTCTTTTTGGACAGCCGGTAATGCCGAAACTTCCCGAAATGGACCTTTTGAAAGATAACATGGTGGAAGAAGCTGCAGAAAGAACAGATGTGGGAATTATCGTACTAGGCAGAATATCTGGTGAAGGCTGCGATAGGAAACCAGAGAAGGGTGATTTTTATTTGAGTGATGATGAACAGGAGTTGATAGATATCGTTTCTAAAGCTTACCACGTGAGAAATAAAAGAGTCGTTGTTATTCTCAACGTAGGAGGTCCCATAGAGGTGATGAGTTGGAGAGACAAAGTAGACGCCATTTTACTCGCATGGCAAGCTGGTCAGGAGATGGGGAGAGCTGTTGCAGATATTTTGTCAGGCAAAGTCAATCCATCTGGAAAGCTTCCAACAACTTTTCCAAAAGATTATTGGGATGTACCTTCATCGAAAAACTTCCCAGGAGATCCTCCAGATGATCCGAAAAAGGTCGTTTACGAAGAAGGTATTTACGTGGGATACAGGTACTTCGATACTTTCGATGTTGAGCCAGCCTATGAATTTGGATACGGTCTGTCCTACGCAACGTTCAACTATGAAAACCTGAAACTCGAGAAGGATGAGAGCAGTATACGCGTTTCGTTCGACATCGTAAACATCGGTGAAGTTCCAGGAAAAGAAGTGGCCCAGGTGTATGTGAGAGCACCAAAAGGGGAAATGGAAAAACCCTTCCAAGAGCTGAAAGGATTCGTGAAAACGAAACTTTTGAATCCAGGAGAGCGAGAACGGATAACGGTGAGTGTGGATATCGCCTCTCTTGCCTACTTCGATGAGAAAACGAACAAATGGGTTCTAGAGAAAGGAACCTACGAGATACGAGTTGGTGC
>MZGO01000020.1 GCA_002084985.1 Thermotoga sp. 4484_232
CTGCACATCGTATCCAAACACTTCAACAGAACCAGAATCCGGTTTCAAGAGAGTTGCGATTATCCTAAGTGTGGTGGTCTTACCTGCTCCGTTCGGCCCTATCAAACCGAATATTTCTCTTTCCCCTATTTCGAAGCTGATATTTCTAACAGCTTCGATCTCTCCAAAACTCTTCGATAGATCCTTCACTTCCACCGCTACCACACTCATCCCTCCAGCTTCTAGCAGCTGGTGTTATGGATTATTATATAGTAATTAGTTTCATGTACTGAAGGAACAGCCGCAAGATTCCCTAATTTCATGTACTGAAGGAACAGCCGCAAGATTCCCTAATGATAAGTTCTACAGGAATGTGCTCACTCTTTGGTATTTTTTCCTTTCTCAGAAGCTTTATGAGGAACAACGCAGCGACCTTTCCCATCTCTACAAAATTTTGTCTTACGGTTGTTATCTTCGGAAAAGCGTATTTTGTAACGATCCTGTCATCGAAACTCACAACCTTGATATCTTCAGGTATTCTGTAACCGTTTCTTAGAAGAATGAACATGCCGGAAAGGGTTAAAAGATCGTGACAGAAGAAGAGAGAGTCGTATCTTTCGGGCTCCCTGACACTGGACATACTGGTATTTTCTTCTGTGATGAACAACGCTTTTTTAGCATTGTGCACCTTCCTCAAATGTTCACCAAGGAGATACCCTCCATGATAGTTATTGGATTCAACAACAGGTATATTTTCAAAACCCGATATTGTTCTATCTATGAAAACAACGGGTATTTTCTCAAGAAATTTCTTGAAGATAATACTTTTTTCCAATCCGCTGACAGGGGACATTATCAAACCAGAAATCCCTTCTTCCATAAGGTAGGAAAGTTTCCTCTCCAAATCTTCTGAAAATTCTTTGCCAACATCCGTGAAGATCGCATACGCTGAAAAGCTTCTCAGGGTTTTAGTTATCTCAGAAACCATCGTTTGGCCTCTGACATCCGAAACGTTACCAATAGCAACACCAACATAGGTTATCGTATCTTTCGAGAGTTTCGATACTTCCGAGACGAAGGTTCCAATACCAGGTATCCTCACAAGAAGGCCTTCATTTACGAGCCTTTTGACTCCGAACATCTTGGCAAGCTCGTTCTCAGAGGGTATCTTGTCCCCTGGAGAGTACCTTATTTTGAGCTCTTCCTTCAGGAAATCCATTATCATCTTATAAGGTGGTTTAGGAGGCAACTCTCTCACCTCTTTTTTCAGTTCAATGGAATAGGTTCAAATTTTTTGGAAATACTTGGTGTCTTTGACATCTCAAATACCAGTTTTCCACCTTTCATGATCTCATCATGCGTTATCCAAAGTCTGTTCAACTCTTTCCCATTGAGAAATACTCGTGATATGTATACGTTCTCAGAAGAATTGTTCTTTGCTATTATCTCAAAAATCTTCCCGTTATCAAGATGTACTTCCACTCTATCGAGGGATGGACTACCGATTACGTAATAAGGAGTACCCGGGCAAACCGGGTAGAATCCCATCGCACTGAACACATACCACGCGGACATCTGACCACAGTCGTCATTTCCACAGAGACCATCTGGCCCCGTCCTGTAAAGGTGCTTTAGGATGTACCTTACCATTCTCTGAGTTTTCCAAGGTTCTTGGGCATAGACGTATAGATAAGCTACATGATGTGATGGCTCATTTCCATGGGCGTACTGGCCTATTAAACCCGTTATATCAGGAGGCCCTTTTATCCTGGATTTTTTAGAGAAGAATTCATCTAGCTTCTTAACAAACTCTTCTCTCCCTCCCATAAGCTCCATGAGGCCATAGACATCATGAGGGACGAAAAAGGTCCATTGCCAAGCATTTCCTTCTGTATAGTATCTGTAAACTCTTGTGGGATCAAAAAATAGAGGGTTCATCCATCCTCCATTCAGTTTTCTTCCCCTCATGAACTTTCTTCTCCTATCAAAAACGTTCCTGTAATTTTTCGATCTTTTCATGAATGTTTCATAGTCTTCTTTCTTTCCAAGAAGTTTTGCAAATTGTGCCACACAAAAATCATCGTAGGCGAATTCCAGTGTTCTGGAGGTCGCTTCTCCAACTTTATCTGCTGGAACGTATCCCATCTTTATATAGTAGTCTATCCCTCCTCTTGCTTCATAATAGCAGCAAGATCTCACAGTCGCATCCTTTTTTATAGCCTCGTAAGCTTCTTCAGCATCGAAATCTCTTAAACCTTTAACATAAGCATCCACGATCACAGAATCAGCGTGTGTTCCTATCATACAGTTCGTAAAGCGGTTGGCCTTGTACCATTTTGGAAGCCAACCGGATTGCTCGTAAATATCCAGAAGGCTTTTTATCATATTCAAGTTTCTCTTAGGTTGTAATATGTTGAAAAGAGGATGTAACGCCCTGAAAGTGTCCCAGAGGGAGAATGTTGTGTAATGTATGAAATCGCTCTGGTGGATCTTATCATCAGGTCCTATGTACCTATCATCTACGTCTGAAAAAACGTTTGGAGATATAAAGGCGTGGTATAAAGCCGTATAGAATTTTACTTTTTCTTCATGACTTCCCTCTACCTTCACTTTGCTCAATTCCCTCTCCCACATCGATTCCGCTTCCTTCTTGACACGATCGAAATCCCAATCCGGTATTTCTGATAGATTCTTCCTTGCTCCCTCTATACCTGTGTAGGATATAGCAACTTTTACCAGTATCTTCTCACCTTTCCTTGTTCTATACCTCACGTAAGCTCCTATCAATCCTTCCGATTTACTCTCGATTTTCTCTTCCCTGTTACCCTCCTCTATTCTGAAGGCCTTCCAGGTTCCAAAGCTTTTAAAAGGTTTGGAAAACTTAACTACGAAATATATCGTGTGTGGATCTCTGGCCCCACAGAAATGGCCGCCTGTTATATATCCTTCAACTTCATCGTTTCCAACGATTTTTACATAAGCTCTTTCCGCCATGTCGCCGATTCTGTGGAAAAGATCTATCAGGATATAGGCTTTATCGGTTTCAGGAAATGTGTATCTATGAAACCCAACTCTGGTGGAGGCAGTAAGCTCAACGAAAATATCGTAATCCTCGAGGTAGACAGAGTAATAACCTGGTTTTGCAAATTCCTCATCGTGACTGAATTTGGATCTGTAGCCTTTACTGGTATCCCCCTTAGGGCCAGGTATTATCTTCAAATCCCCAACGATCGGCATCAACCTCACTTCCCCATGATCCGCAGCTCCCGTTCCACTCAGGTGTGTGTGGCTGAAACCCATTATGGAGCTATCGGAGTAGTGGTACCCTGAGCACCAATCCCACCCTCTGATATCCGTGTCTGGACTCACTTGAACCATACCAAACGGAACTGTAGCACCAGGGAAGGTATGACCATGTCCACCAGTCCCTATGAACGGGTCAACGTAATTTAAGATCGAGGGGAATGCTAATTCGAAAGAGAATACGAGTAAGATGAAAACAAACTTTCTCATCTTTATCACCTCATTCGAATAAGGCAATCGTCACTATGCTTGTGGTCTCCGTGTTCACATCATCAGCTGGAACTACTCCATCATCTTTGATCTCATACCCTACCGTGAATCCCCCTTCATCAGTTTGCAATGACATCAGTATTTGCCTGGCTTTCTCAACATCGTAAGCATACTTTTCAACAACCTCTGATCCATACTTTTTCAAACGATTTGAAAGAATAACGAAGAGCCCTGTTTTGTAGGTTTGATAATAGGAGCTGTAAGATTCATCTTTGAATCCCCATCCATCCCATATTTCCAAAAGGTGTTTGAAACAAGCTTCCGCTTCTTGCAGATTTCCATCTGTAAGTTCATTTAAGGCTTTATACACAACCAAATCCGCATATTTTTCCCAATCATTTATAACCCTTGATTTATCAGGTTTTTCATAGACAACTTCTATTAATCCGAACTTTTCAGAAAATATCGAGTCAATATACTCGTTGTAACGCGCATAGAAAACATCCGGTATCTTGATCCCAACAACTATTTCATGTTCTTCGTCGTATCCTTTTCCGTATTTTTCAAGTTCTTTCTCCAGAATGAAAGCCAGAGGATCTCCCAAAAGTTTCAGAGCGTAACAGGCGAGTAAGTTATCACTCGCTATATAAACCCTTTTGGAATCAGGTCTGACATACATTGAAGCTCTTAGAAGTTTCAATTCCGGTATGAATTGATATTTGAAATACGACTTCAATTTCTCAGCATCTATCATCAATCTGTCTCTGTTTTTCCACAATTCTGCCCATTTTTTCGTTAGATCGAGAAATTTTCTACCATACTCGACACTCGGCTCTATTTCCGATCCCTCATGCCATTCGTTCCAACTCGTTATTATCACTATATCTGGATCAATCTCCAACACGAGTTTCCAGAGTTCTTCATAGAGTTTCCCATTCTCTCTATCAACAGAGAATCCCGGAATTCGTATATGGGTATCATCGTAACCTGGCATTATGTTCATAGCGTACAACACGCCGTTATACCTTGCTTGATAGTTCAAAAACCTCAGACCAACTTCCATAGCAGGAAGTTTTCGAAAAGCGCCGCATACGTTGTATATGTGGAGCCCTCCAAAGATTTTCGCGAACTTTCCATCCATCGTATCTGCAACAAAAATTGCATCCCTTCCCGTTTCTCTGATCCTTTTCATCACATTTTCCCAACCTTTCCTGGAAATGCTGTTTATGGCCCTTGAGTATATGAAGATCACGGGTTTCCCATTTATCTTCAGAAAGCCTCTATCTTTCGCAAACTCATCGATCACGAAGCAAAGATCGTTGAATGCTTCCTCTTCGGTTGAGTATTCGTATCCCTCATAATACACACTTATATAAAATCTTTTGCCTTCTTTTTCCATATCATGGGATATTCTGAGCATTTTCTTGACGGTATCGGTTTCGTAACTTCCCGGCCCCCACCATGACACAACAAAACCATCTATCCCCGATTCGAGAGCCTCTCTCATGTGATCTTCGAGCACTTTCTCATCCCATGAGTCGTACAATCCTCTCAAAGGATGGTTCGTTCCCTGATAATACATACCAGGGCCATACCAGTGAAGCCATCTACCGTTTCCCATGGGACCATCAGGTGTGCCATACCAAGCGTAATAAAAAGCAAGGACCAATCTCTTACATCTTCGGGGAGATGAAGGAACTTCAAAAAATCCCTTTGATCTCCCCAGTGCGGATTTTTGATTTATAAAGAACTCCTTCCTATTTGTGGGATCACCAAGAACATTTTCGCTATTTTTGAATTCTCCTATCTTTAACTTCTTTCCATTAGCCATAAGGAAAATCTCCACCCAGGTTTCTCCTATATCCCCTTTCTCTATGCACACCTTTGAAAATCCTTCTCCGGCTAGATCGAGCTTCAATCTAAAGGTCACTCTAGATGAGTCGAATTGAGGTTTATGAATACTGAAACCATACGGGATGATAGAACATTCCCCTGAACCGTCGTATCTGAGTATCTTGCCATCAAGAGTGTATACATCGAATTTAACGGAAGTCCAATCAGAAGTGGTATATCCTACGATCTCTATTTCAAAAGCCATGGACAGAACAACCGATATCAGAAGACACAACATGGTCAATATCTTCATGGGAAGGATCACTCCTTCAAACCTGTAAGTTTTATACCTTCTATGAGATAGCTTTGAGCGAAGAAGAAGAAAATGACTATTGGTGTTATAGCTAGGGTGGATGCGGCCATCATCCAGTTCCAATGCGTTCCATATCTATCCAAAAACAGAGGTAACCCTAGAGCGAGAGGATACTTCTCTTCATCTGTCAGGTATATGAGTGGACCGATGTAGTTGTTCCATGAACCTATGAATTGAAAGAGCCCAACAAGGAGTAGTATGGGTTTCGACAGTGGAAGCATTATTTTCCAATAGATCTGAAGCTCAGAAGCACCATCGACTCTCGCAGCGTCTATGAAATCGTCAGGTATGGTGTTGAAAAATTGTCTTATGAGAAATATGTGCATCGGTACACCGAAGAAGGAGGGGATGATCAAAGGCCACAGGGTGTTCACAAGCCCCAATTTCTTGAAGATGATGAAGGTTGGTATCATTGTCACAGCGAAAGGTAGCATCATGGTACTCAACATGAGATAAAAGAAGAAATCTCTACCAGGCCAATATATCTTTGAAAAACCATAAGCAACCAAGGGACTAACTAGGAGAGTCCCCAGCACTGATCCAAATGTTATTATCAAACTGTTTTTGAAATAAGTAAAAAACGGGAAATACTCTATTGCATTTTTGTAATTGGACCACTCTGGAGGTATAGGAAACCACTTCGGAGGTATCAAAAACAGATCTTGGTCGGCCTTTAGAGAAGTTGAAACCATCCAGAAGAATGGAAGAATGTAGACAAAGGTTACAATGATTAAAAGAAGTCTCATTATATTTAATCTGATCTTCTCCTTAGCTCTCTTACCCAGCATCCTTCAACCTCCCTATTACCTTCTCGCTCCATAATAGAAGACCCAGCGTTTAGATGTCTTGAAAATCAAGAACGTTAGAAACATCGATATGATGAACAGAATCCATGCCATCGCTGAAGCGTACCCCATGTTCACATAAGTGAAGGCATGTCTATAGAGGTACATAACGTAGGAAAGTGTTGAATTCGCGGGTCCTCCTCCTGTCATTATTTGAGGAAGGTCGAATATCTGAAGCGCACCAAGGGTTGCTATCACTAGGTAATAAAGAGTTGCTGGTGATATCAGAGGGAACGTGATCTTCTTAAACATCTGCCATCTTGTTGCACCATCAAGAATTGCTGCTTCGTAAAGCTCTCTTGGTATATCTTTTATGGCTGCCATGTATATCAGAGCGGTTCCACCTGCTCCCCATTGGGAAAGCAGTATGATCGTGAATTTTGCCCAGTTTTCATCTGAAAGCCACATGGGGCCGTCTATACCAAAGAATCCCAGAATGTGGTTTATGAACCCCAAATAAGGATGAAAGAACCAGATACCTATGGTTGCGAAAGCATAAGCTGGAACAATACTTGGGAAATATATTATTCCTCTGTAAAAAACGATCTCTTTGAGAGGCTGAACTAAAAGCAAAGCTAGAACGAGTCCTACCACCAATCCTATTGGTACGAGTCCGGCAACGTAGTACAGTGTGTTGGTCAGGGATTTTAAGAACAAAACGTCATTGAACAACTTTTTATAATTTTCAAGGCCTACCCATTGAGGTTTCGTCGTGACGTGATATTCAGTGAAACTGAAGTAGAGAGATGCGATGATGGGATAAGCGGTAAAGACAGCAAAACCAATTAGCCAAGGTAGGATGAATAACATACCCTTTACGAAGTTTCTACGCTGGTATTTCCTCATCTTTCTACCCCCTATCTTCAGGGTGGATTTGAACGGCCCCCGAGGAGGGGGCCAGGGGCTCATTTCTTTCCGAGTGCTTTATCTAGAGCCTCTTGAACCTCTTCTTGAGCGTCTCTGAGAGCCTGTTCAACCGTCTTCTTTCCCCAGAGTATGTAGTCCCTTGCTTCTGTAAGTTTGTCCCAAAGCAGAGCTCCAACTGGAATGACAGGCCTGCAGTGAGCCTTTGGCAGAAGTTCTGCAAAGTATTTCTGCATGGGATCTGCTTCCACCAGACCGGGTATTGCCTCTTTGTAAGTGGGCAGATGGTAAGTGTCTATAGCGTACTTGACCTGACCCTCTGTAGCCATGTAAAGAATGAACTCTGCTGCTTCCTTTGGATGCTTTGCACCTTTCGGGATGACTAAGCTCCAGCCTCCAGCCCACGTGCTTCCAGCTTCTCCATAAACGGGGTATGGAATCGGAGCGATACCGAATTCAAAGTCTTTTGGAGCGAAAGTTCTGATCTGTGCGAGGAACCAGTTACCATCGACGACCATCGCGAGTTTCCCAGCAAGGAATGGATTCAGATTCGCGCCCGTATACGCTGACTGAAACGCTCCTATGTTCTTCATTCCATATTTGTCAGCATACTTCTTCTGCCATTTGAAGGAAGCGATTATCTTCGGATCATCTGCAAAGCAGAGTTTCTGCGTCTTTTCATCGTAGAATTTACCACCGAATGCCCATCCCCAGGTATAATGCCACCCCTGTCCGAACCATGGTATGAATCCAAGCTGTTCTATCCTACCGTTCTTGATTATAGTTAGCTTCTCTGCATATTCATCGAGCTCATCGATAGTAACAGGTGGTTTATCGGGATCAAGACCTGCTTTCTTGAAGAGTTTTTTGTTGTAGTAGAGAACCCTGACATCGGTGTCCCATGGGAGAGCATACAACTTTCCATTGTAGGTGGCTTCAGCTATAGCGAAATCGAAGTATTTGGATTTGAGCTTTTCAACATCCACACCAAGTTGTACAAGATAATCTTCAAGGCATTCAAGAACCCCTTGATGAGCCCTTTGAGCCACTGTGAACCTATCCAAGTAGTAAACATCTGGCCCCGTTCCTGCAGCAACAGCTGTCATGAGCTTGGTAACTTCGGTTTCAGTTCCTGGAACGAGGACAACTTTGACTTTTATGTTTGGATGAGTCTTGTTGAATTTTGCAACGGATTCCTCAATGGATTTCTTGTCAACAGGGTTGGACATGTTGTGCCAGAAGACTATCTCTACGACTTCTGCCATAGCGAAGGTGCTCAGAACAATCAGGGTTAGGATTAAAAGAAGCTTCCTCATGTTACCAACCTCCCACATG
>MZGO01000021.1 GCA_002084985.1 Thermotoga sp. 4484_232
GTTGGAATAGGGGCGAGTTTTTTCAATGAGAACTCCGTTTTCATATTAGAGAATGGAAGGAGCATACTAGAGCTCGGTCACGTAATAGTCGGTAATGGAGAAGAGTGTTATTGTGGTCAGAGGGGATGTCTTGAGATATATGCATCTGAATATGCGGTTTTGAAAGAATTTTTGAAAAAGGATTTCTCTATAAAAGAGTTCATCGAGTTCGAAGAAGAGATGTTCAGAAGAGATTTAGAATATTTGAGAAAGCTTGCAAAAGATCCAAAGGTGGTGAAGAAATATTACACCCCTTCCTTGAAATACCTTTCGATGGCCGTTGGAAATCTCATCATGCTTTTCTTTCCCGAGAAGGTTGTCTTCTATGGAGAGGGTATAAGAAGCTGGATGGTAGAAGAGATAAAAAAATTCGTTAAGGAAAGGTATAGAAACTCCGTTGTTGGGGGAATAAGCTTTTTGTGTAGAGAAGAGGAAAAAAATGCCTGGGAAACAGGTGTTGCTTTGAACGCTGTGGAGAAATATATTTCAACCTTGTGATGACTTCATTTCACCTAAGTACTTGTCTCTTGGTATAATTTCCTTTTAGAAAATTCCAATAAGGAGGTGGTAATGTCATGAGAAAACTTGTGGTCGTGCTCATGTTATCTCTTATGGCAGTTCTTTCGTTTTCCGTTAAATATGGAGGGACACTGGTCTACGTTATGGGGGTAGATGCCGTTACACTGCTTCCTGGTAACATGACGGATAATCCATCCGAAATGGTATGTAGACACATTTTCGAGGGGCTTGTCGAATTCGACGAAAAACTCAACATCAACCCAGCTTTGGCTGAAAGATGGGAGATATCAGAGGATGGAACAGTTTACACTTTTTATCTAAGGAAAGGTGTCAAGTTCCAGGATGGGACACCATTCAATGCCTATGCAGTGAAGAAGTATTTCGAATATGTCCTGACACACGATCTGAAAAGAACGAAGCTCTATGAACCCTACATAAAAGAAATAAAGGTGATTGATGACTACACGGTTCAATTCGTTCTAAATCACCCCTTCGGACCATTCCTGAACTATCTCGCTCATGGAGCGGGATTGATTGTATCACCCAAGGCGATAGATGAATATGGAGATGATCCTGGTGTCCTTGGAAAACATCCTGTCGGGACAGGGCCATTCAAATTGGCTGAATGGAAAAAGGGAGAGAAGATAGTTCTTGTTAAGAACGAAAATTATTGGCAGGAAGGTAAACCGTATCTGGATAAAATCGTATTCAAGGTGATCCCAGAAGCTGTAACAAGAGCCCTCCAACTTCAGGCTGGAGATGCTCATCTTGCCTTGAAAATACCGCCAGTTTTTGTGAAGAAGCTAAAGAACGATCCAAAGATCGATGTCGTTGTAGGGCCAAGCCTTAGGGTTCTCTACATAGGAATGAACACACAGAAGAAACCCTTTGACGATGTCAGGGTAAGGAGAGCCCTCAATTACGCAATAGATAAAGAGACCCTTTGCAAAACCATTATGGGAGGCCTTGCAAAACCGGCAGATTCTCCTTTGGCCCCTGCCATTTGGGGGTACTACTCAACGGGGAAATACCCATACGATCCTGAAAAAGCAAAGAAACTCCTTGCTGAAGCAGGGTATCCAGATGGATTCGAGGCGGAACTGGCAACACCCAAAGGAAGGTATCTACAGGATTACGAGACAGCAGTGGCTATCCAGGCTCAACTTGCAAAGGTGGGGGTGAAAGTAAAGGTCGTTCCGATGGAATGGGCAACGTATCTTGCGTACGTGAACGTTAAAAATCCTGACAAGAGATATCAGATGTTCCTCCTGGGATGGGCTCCTTCAACAGGAGAAGCTGATTGGGTTCTAAGACCCTTATTCACCACGGGATCCATATCAAATAGGGCCCTCTACTCGAATCCAGAAGTTGATGAATTGGTGGTCAAAGCAAGTAGAGAGGTTGATCCTGAAAAGAGAAAAGAGCTCTATAAAATTCTTCAGGAAAAGATCGTTGATGATGCTCCTTGGATATTCCTGTATGTCTTGGACCAAGTCTATGCAAAGTCCAAAAAGGTTAAGGGAGATGTAGCACTCCCAATAGAGATCGTGCTCGTAAAAGATGCTTGGATAGAGGAATGAAACAAGGGGGGTCTCCCCCCCTTTGTTGAGGTGTTCTTATGGGGCGTTTTGTCTTAAGAAGAGTATTACTTCTAATACCCATACTTATAGGTGTATCAGTTCTGATATTTTTGATAATGCATCTTCTGCCAGGAGATCCTGCAAGACTCATAGCAGGAGAGGATGCCAGCGAAGAAGAGATAGAGATGATAAGAGTTAAGTACGGTCTTGATAAACCACTGGTGATTCAGTACCTGATATTCATGGAAAATCTTTTCAAAGGAGAAGTGAAATCCCTAAGATCAGATGCTCCTGTCTTTGAAGAACTTTTCCCTAGATATCTGAACACCATTCAATTGGCATTCAGCAGTGTACTCATAGCTAGTACTCTGGGAATTCTTTTTGGTGTCATAGCCGCTATTCACAGGAATTCCATAGTGGACAATTTGGTCATGGCAGTTTCCCTTTTCGGAGTTTCAATGCCGATATTCTGGTTGGGAATACTGCTCATACTTTTCTTTTCGGTGTATCTTGGATGGTTCCCCTCAGGAGGGAAAGAGGGTATCAGATCGCTTGTTCTCCCATCTTTAACCATAGGACTTGCTATAGCAGCTTTCATAGCCAGAATGACAAGGGCTTTGATGCTGGACGTTCTGAGTCAAGATTACATAAGAACAGCTGTTGCTTATGGATTTCCAAGAAAAACGGTGATTTACAGGTATGCTCTCAAAAACGTCATGATACCCATAGTGACCATAATAGGTCTACAATTCGGTTATTTGATGGGAGGAGCTGTTCTGACTGAAAGTGTCTTCGGCTGGCCTGGCATAGGAAGATACGTAGTTGAAGCGATATTTGCAAGGGATTACACCGTAGTCCAAGTTGGAATCATGGTCATATCTGCCACCTTCGTTGTTATCAACCTTCTTGTCGATTTAGCCTACGCTTTCCTGGATCCCAGAATAAGACGAGGGTGAGAGGATGAAAAAGAGTAGGAAAACATTCTGGGTAGTATGGAGAAGGTTCAAAAGAAATAGATTCGCAGTTATAGGATTTTGGATCATAGTCGCCTTCACTTTTTTAGCTATAGCCGCTCCTTGGATATCGCCCTATGATCCTAACGAACAAGATCTTCTGGCGAGTCTTCAAGGACCCTCCTTGAAACATCCCTTTGGAGTGGATTTCTTTGGAAGGGATATATTGAGCAGGGTTATCTGGGGTGCAAGAGTTTCTTTAACGATATCTGTGGAAGCCGTTGCAATAGCAGTGATTCTTGGTGTGACTTTAGGAGCGATCTCTGGCTTTTATGGAGGAGCAGTTGATGAGGTGATAATGAGGATAATGGATGTTTTCCTCGCGATACCGGATATCCTGCTTGCCATAGCTATAGTCGCCGCTTTGGGACCTGGTACTTTCAATCTTGTTCTTGCAATATCCATATATTCCATGCCTCAATTTGCGAGAGTTGCCAGAAGTGCAGTTCTTGTTGAGAGAAAGAAAGAATACGTTGAATCCGCAAGAGCAATCGGGGAGAGTAGTCTTTCCATGCTCTTTAGGTACGTACTTCCAAACAGTATTTCACCGATACTCGTTCAGGCAACCCTCAGAATGGCCAGGGCCATCTTGAGCGTGGCTGGTTTAGGTTTCTTGGGACTTGGAATACAACCCCCAACTCCCGAGTGGGGAACAGATTTGAGCCAGGCTAGAACTTACCTTCAAATAGCACCCCATACAGGTATATTCCCAGGACTTGCTGTTTTTCTCATAGTGATGGGGTTCAACTTCCTGGGAGATGGCTTGAATGATGCTTTGAATCCCCGCTTGAAGGATAGGTGATGAGAGTGGAAGCGATACTTGACGTCAGAAATCTGGTTGTCGAGTTTGATACAGAAGAGGGCATCGTCAAAGCTCTGAATGGAGTTTCTTTTTGTTTGAAAAAAGGTGAAATACTTGGAATAGTTGGAGAAACCGGTTGCGGGAAATCCGTCACCGTGTATACGGTTTTAAAGCTTCTTCCCATGCCTCCTGCAAGGATAGTGTCAGGGGAGGTTATTTACAAAGGTAGAGATCTTTTGAAATTGAGCGAGGAGGAACTGAGAAAGATACGGGGAAAAGAGATAGCCATGATATTCCAGGAACCCATGACTTCTTTGAATCCCGTCTTCACTGTAGGGAAACAACTTATGGACGTTATATTCCTTCACAGAAAAGTCAGCAAGGAGGAAGCAAGAGAGATCGCTTTGAAAGCTCTGGAAGATGTTAGAATGCAAGATCCAGAGCTCATAATGAAAAAATATCCTCATGAACTATCAGGTGGTATGAGACAAAGGGTTATGATAGCTATGGCTCTTTCATGTAATCCGGAGATACTCATAGCGGACGAACCGACGACAGCACTGGATGTCACTATACAAGCGCAGATTCTCGCGATAATAAAGGAAATGCAGAGTAAACATAACATGTCAGTTATATTCATAACACACGATCTCGGTGTCGTAGCTCAGCTCTGTGATAGAGTGGTCGTGATGTATGCGGGAACTGTGGTGGAGATGGCATCAATCGATACCATATTCAAAAATCCGGTTCATCCATACACCAGAGGATTATTGGAATCAATACCCAAGATAGACAAGAAGCAGGAAAAACTCAGATCGATACCGGGTATTGTTCCAAACTTGGTATCCCCTCCTCCCGGTTGTAGATACCATCCAAGATGTGAAAGATTTCTGAAAAACCTCTGTGATAGAGAGGCTCCAAAACTTCTCGAAATAGAGAAAGATCACTTTGTAGCTTGTCACAATCCCTACAAGAGGTGAATTCATGTGGTCTTGATCAGAGTTGAGAATCTGACGAAAGAGTTCAACGTCAACTTAAGAATAGGGAAAAAAGCTAAGATAAGAGCGGTGGATAATGTCAGCCTGGAAATAATGAAGGGAGAGACCCTAGGACTCATAGGTGAATCTGGTTGTGGGAAAACCACTTTTGGTAGAATGCTGGTGAAACTCATATCTCCAACATCTGGAAGGATCATTTACAATGGTGTTGACATAACCAATATGAGGGAAAAGGAATTCAGACCTTACAGGAAAAGAGTACAAATAGTTTTTCAAGATCCCTTCTCATCTCTCAATCCAAGGATGACAGTTTTCGATATTCTAAGGAGACCTCTGGAGATTCATAAAGTTATCGGTAAGAACAATCCGAGAGAGTATATAGCAAAAATTCTCGAAGAAGTCGGTCTGAGAGAAGAACACATGTTGAGGTTTCCCCATGAGTTCAGTGGGGGACAAAGACAGAGAATATCGATAGCAAGAGCTCTCGTTCTGCAACCTGAATTCATAGTTCTTGATGAACCCACATCCGCTTTAGATGTATCCGTGCAGTCTCAAATATTGAACCTTTTGAAAGATCTTAAAAAATCTAGGAATTTGACATACCTATTCATATCCCACGATCTATCCGTCATAAGATACATGAGCGATAGAATAGCCGTTATGTACATGGGAGAGATCGTTGAACTTGCAAAAGCAGACGAGCTTTTCGAAAATCCCTTCCACCCATACACCAAAATGCTTATGGATTCGATCCCTATCCCGAATCCATCAATTAGAAAATCCTTTTCTATGATAAAAGGAGAACTCCCAAGCCTTTTGAATCCACCCAAAGGATGCAGATTTTCGACAAGATGCGATTTCAGAGTGAAAGAATGTGAAACGAAGCATCCCGATTTGATTGAAGTGAAAAAGGGGCATTTCGTAAGGTGCTTGAGGATAAACAAATAGAGAAAGATCCCCCCATTACACTCCAAGTTCTTCGAAAATCTTTTTCACGATCTCAATACCCACCCTTTCTTGTCCTTCCACGGTTGAGGCTCCTACATGAGGGGTTGCAACGACGTTTGGAAGAGAAAGCAGTTTCTTCCTTAAATCATCGAAGGGAGGTTCCACTTCAAAAACATCGAAACCGGCCGCTTTGATCTTTCCATTGACTAACCCATTGTAAAGTGCCTTTTCATCAACTACTCCTCCTCTAGATACATTGATCACCACAACACCATCTTTCATTTTCGAAATGGACTCTTCGTTTATTATGTGTTTTGTCTCCTCTGTTAATGGAACATGAAGAGTTACTATATCCGATTCTCTGAGGAGTGTGTCCAGATCCACTATCTCCACTTGTAGATCTGTCCTGTTCACATAAGGATCGTAAGCTAAAACTTTCATACCAAAGCAAAGAGCCCTTTTTGCAACCTCCTTCCCTATATTTCCAAATCCAATTATTCCCAAGGTCTTTCCAAAAATCTCGTTTCCTTTCAGATCTTTTTTGGTCCATTTACCCTCCTTAAGATCCATTGTTCCTCTTGCTATATGTCTAACACAATTTAATATAAGACCGAGCGTTAACTCCGCAACTGATACGGCGCTGGCACCTGGTGTGTTCAGCACCTTTATACCTTTTTCTCGAGCTTTCTTCACATCTATGTTATCAAGGCCAACACCCGCTCTTGCTATTATCTTCAATTTCCTACCAGCTTCTATGATATCTGCCGTTACCTTGGTCGCGCTTCTCACGACGAGAACATTGACTTCTGGCATAATCTCTAACAGCTTTCCCTTTGGAAGGTGTTCGGAAGAGACATTCAGTATACTTTTCGATCTCAGGAGTTCCATCGCTCTTTCAGATAGGGGATCGTTGACATGAATTCTTATCATCCCCCCACCTCCTCATACAGAACCTTCATAGCTGTTTTCACAGCTGTTCCCATCTCGAACTCGTATCCAAGCTCCTTCAAGGTGAACTCCAAAGCGGAAATTGCTGTTATCGTATCGAAAGGCGACATGTATCCCAGATGGGCTATCCTGAAGATCTTACCTTTTAAATGAGCCTGGCCTCCTGCTATCGTTACACCGTATTTATCTCTCATGATTTTCGTGATCCTGTTCCCATCTATCCCCTCGGGCACTTTAACTGCGGTCACAACGTTACCCGGTCTTTTTGAGAACAGTTCGAGACCTATGGATTTAACAGCTTCTCTCGTGGCTCTTCCAAGAACTCTGTGCCTTTCCCACACGTTTTCTATTCCCTCTTTCTCGATCATCTTTATCGCTTCATTCAACATGTATATCATATTCACACCAGGTGTGTAGGGATTGTCAGGATACTTTTTCCTATACGCTCTGAGATCGAAGTAGTATCTTGGAGAATCGGATTTTTCCACCAGTTTCCATGCTTTCTCATTCAGCGTTATGAGAGCAAGACCTGGAGGAAGCATTATACCTTTCTGACATCCCGTAACGACGACATCAACACCCCATTCATCCATCTTCAACGGTTCTGCTAAAAGAGAACTCACAGCGTCTGTTACTAAAACAGCGTCTGTTCTCTTCGTGACCTCAGCTATGGCTTCTAAATCTATAACCGTTCCTGTAGAGGTTTCACTGTGGGTTGTGAAAACGGCTTTGACGTCGGGATTTTCCTTCAAAGCTTTTTCTATCTGCTCAGGCTTCACGTAATCTCCCCATTCCAAAGCTATTTCAACTATATCGATCTTGTAACTTTCACATATCTCTTTCCACCTTTCACCAAATTTTCCAGAAACCACCACTATAGCTTTGTCCCCAGGGCT
>MZGO01000022.1 GCA_002084985.1 Thermotoga sp. 4484_232
GATGGAAAAATTTCAAGGAGGATTTTTCCAGAAAAATGCTGATATGAGTCAAATATTTCAAATGAAAAGTTATTATTGATTTGATTTTTAATATTTCTTTCTTTTCGTTTAAAAAGCACTCAGGTGAATACAAAGAACTGGAAAGCTAAAATTTCTCGGAAGCTTAGATACGAGATAGTATATAATCTATACGAACAGTCCCCAACCGGAGGTGAGCAGCATGAGAAAAGTATTTCTGGTTATACTCATCGTTTCCCTGGTAACTCTCTCCCTTTCAGTCACTCTCAACATGATTCAGGTGTTCACGAGTCCTGAGAGAACCAAGATACTCGAGACGATCATAAAGAAATTTGAGGAAAAGAACCCCGGGGTCAAGATCAACCTCATCTCACCACCTTACGAGACAGCTTATCAGAAGATATACACTATGGTATCGACAAGACAACCTTTAGACATCGTGGAAGTAGGGGATTGGTCTTTGAGTGCTCTTGCTAGTATGGGAGGGCTCGAGAATCTGGAAAAGTACATAGAAAAATGGGATGGAAAAGATTACCTGATACCAGGTATTCTGGAAGCTGCAAGGACCTATAAAAACACCGCCTATCTTCTTCCAAATGCGGTTTACGTGAAAACACTTTTCTACAGAACAGATGTCCTTGAAAAATACGGTATAAAAGAACCTCCAAAGACTGTTTTTGAAATGTACGGTATGGCACGATACCTGACGAGACCAGAGATCAATCAATATGGATACACGTTCAGAGGGAAGGGTTTTCCGACAGCTTTCATAGATCTCATCGTGACGTCATTCTTTGATGATATCGATCCCAACAACATGTATCTCACAAAGGATGGAAAGATCATTTGGGAGGATCCAAGAGCAAAACTAGGCTTGGAATTGTACGTAAGGCTTTACAAAGACACTGCCCCTAAAGATTCGATAAATTGGGGTTTCGATGAACAGGTGAACGCTTTCTCTTCTGGAATCACGCCCCTTCTCTATCAGGATCCGGATACTCTGGGATTGCTGAAGGATAGTCTTGCCCCTGAAAAATTCGCAACGGCTCCACTCCCTGTTGGTCCTTCCGGGAAGGCATATCCAACTTTTGGTTTTGCAGGATGGGGAATTGTGAGCTATTCGAAACATAAGGACCTTGCATGGAAATTCATAGAATTCTTCAACAGTCCTGAAATAAACGCATATTGGTGTAAAGAGTACGGTGCACTGCCAGTTGATAAAAGAGTCTACGAAATGGATCCATACTTTAGCTCCGAGAAGTTCTACGGTTGGAAATACATGTTCGATCATCCGGAGACATACCAATTCACAGCTTATCCACTATGGAATGAAAGATGGAGTGAGTGGAACCAGTTTCAGCAGGATACCATGCAGAAGGTCCTCCTTGGTAAGATGAGCATTGATGAGGTTCTGAAAAAATGGGCAGAGTTCTGGAAAGAAGCTGGTATAAAATGAAACCCACGCCGCGTCGTGCGGCGTGGTTCTTCTTTTTCATGGTACTTCCTGTGATCTCCATCGTATCCTTTCTCGTGGTTTATCCCACGATAAAAGGTGTTGTGATGTCCTTTCAGAATTACACGGTTTTCACTTTCTGGAGAGTAAGGTTCGTGGGCTTGAAAAACTACATTGAAATCTTCACAGATCCTGATTTTCCTCACGTTTTATTTAACACGCTGATATGGATAGCGGGTTCCGTCACGTTTCAGTTGATTCTGGGATTCATTTTGGCTCTTCTTCTGTGGAGCCCTTTCAAAGGAAGGGGGGTATATGCAGGATTCGTTTTCTATCCCTGGGCTCTATCGGGTTTTGCCATAGGTCTTGTTTGGTCCTGGCTTTTAAACGGAACTTTTGGAATAGTGAACGATGTTCTAAAGAAATTGCACTTGATAAGTGAAAACATTCATTTCCTCTCGGATCCAAACTATGCGATGTTCTCAGTGATCATGATAAACATATGGTACGGTATTCCCTTCTTTGCGATAATGATCCTTGCCGCTCTCCAGTCCATACCGAGAGAAATTATGGAATCTGCGATGATAGATGGAGCAGGACCTTTAAAAAGGCTCTTCAGCATTGTCTTACCTTACATAAAGCCAACTCTTCTGAGTACTGTTCTTTTGAGAATAATATGGGTGATGAATTTCCCAGATATAATCTACGGAACGACAAGAGGAGGTCCCGCTGGTAGCACGAACATTCTCCCCGTTTACATGATAAACATCGTCTTCTATGAAACTAATTTCAGCAAGGCATCTGCCGTTGGGGTCATCATAATAACTATTCTGCTGGTGTACACACTGTTCTATCTGAGATTAACTTCGTACGGGGAGATGGAATTTTGAAGAAACACAGAATTTTTCTCAGAGTACTCAGATTTTTCCTTCTCTCTATATACCTGATCTTTGCAATTTTTCCTTTGTTCTGGATATTCATGACATCGTTAAAGCCATCAGAAGAAGTGTATTCTTACCCGATAAAGTATTTCCCATCATCTCCCACGCTGTCTGCTTACAAATACCTTTTTTCATTTGCGAATTTCTCAAGGTATTTCCTAAACAGCACGATTGTCTCACTATCGGCCTCAGCAATTTCCACGTTTTTCTCATTACTCGCAGGTTATGTCCTTGCAAGATACAAAACAAGATCAGTTTACTGGATACTCTTGTTCCTGTTCTTCGCTCAGATGATACCAGCTTACCTCGTCATGATACCACAGTACGTTATGTTTTCAAGGTTTGGATTGATAGACAAGCTTTTAGGAGTGACGATAGCTTACGTTGGCATAGGATGTTCTTTTTCAACGATCATGTCAAGAGGATTCTTTTTGAGGGTACCAAGAGAGCTGGAAGAAGCAGCCCTCATAGATGGATGTGGTAAGTTGAAAGCCCTTTTCAAAATAACTGTTCCAATCATGTTACCAGGGATATCTGCTATCTTCAGTTTTTCCTTTGTTAACACTTGGAACGAGTTGTTCATAGCGGCTCTTTTCCTGAACAGCGATAACAAATTAACAGTTCCAGTAGCTTTGTACTCCTTCATATCCAAAGCGGGTATAAAATGGAACGTTCTGAGTGCAGGGCTTGTAGTGGCTCTGCTTCCCACCATTCTCGTTTTTGCGGTCGCTCAGAAGTACATCGTAGCTGGATTAACGCAAGGTGCACTGAAGGAGTGACCCGATATCTTGCCTACCCGAAAGTCAAGTGTTATAATCGATTATGATACGAGCGGGCGTAGCTCAGGGGTAGAGCACCAGCTTCCCAAGCTGGGTGTCGCGGGTTCGAATCCCGTCGCCCGCTCCATTCTCCCGGTGAAACCGGGATTCTTTTATGATATAATATCTGAGACCTTAACTCGGATGCAGGAGCAATCCTCATCTGGGTTGAAGGAGTCTTAAAAGATGGAGGTGTTGGAATGTCTCTCGACCCAGAGAGGAAAGCTGAGATAATAAAGGAGTTTCAGATTCATGAGGGTGACACAGGTTCTGTAGAAGTTCAAGTAGCCATTCTAACGGCAAGAATAAAACATCTTACAGAGCACCTGAAAAAACATCCAAAAGATTTTCATTCAAGACGTGGCCTTATGAAAATGGTTGGGAGAAGAAGAAAGTTGCTAAAGTACTTGAGAAGAACCAAGCCAGAGTCTTACCGAGAGTTGATTGAGAAATTAGGATTGAGAAAATAACGGTTGGATCGAATAGGGGGAGCGGGCGCCAGCCCGCTCCTGATATTTAATAAAATTGCGATCGAGGTGATGAAGATGAAGACGTGGAAGACGAACATATTTGGAAGGGAACTGATCGTGGAACACGGAAAGATGGCAAAGCAAGCTCATGGATCCGTTCTCGTACGATACGGTGATACTGCTGTTCTCGCCACCGCAACAATGTCGGATAAAGTTGTGGAAGGGATAGATTTCGTTCCCTTAACTGTAGAATTCCAGGAGAGATTCTATGCTGCCGGTAAAATTCCTGGGGGGTTCATAAAGAGAGAAGGTAAACCCAGTGAATCTGCCATTCTTTCTGCAAGGTTGATAGACAGGCCAATCAGACCTTTATTTCCTAAAAAATTTGCCAACGAGATACAAGTGATAGTTACGGTCCTTTCAGCTGATCCCGATACTCCCCCCGATGCTCTTGGAATTTTTGCAGCTTCCCTTGCTTTAAACCTCTCCAAGATACCATTTGAAGGAGTTGTTGCGGGTGTCAGGATTGGTCTTGTTGATGGAGAATACGTTATCTTCCCAACGGAAAAGCAAGTGGAAAGGAGCAGGATGGATATCGTGGTTGCAGGTACCAAGGATGCAGTTACGATGGTTGAAGGTGAAGCTAAAGAAATCTCCGAAGAAGAAATGGTAAAAGCTTTGATGCAAGCTCATGAAGCGATTAAAAAATTGGTGGAATTTCAAGAAATGGTGATTTCGGAAATACCTGTCGAGAAGTACGAATACGTGGAGCCGGAAGCTCCCAAGGAAATTCTCGAAAGATTCGAGAACTTGATCGATTTCGAGGAGCTCGAAAAGAGGATCTTAATCCCGGGAAAACATGCTAGACAAGAAGCTTTGGATGAGTACAAGGAAGAACTCTTCCAAAAAATCATGGAAGAATTTCAACTGGAAAACACGGAGGAGATAGAGCCTTTCATAAACGATGTTTTTACAGAGGCTGTTAAAAACAAAATGAGGAGAATGATCGTTGAGAAAGGGATTCGAGCGGATGGGAGAAGGCCAACTGAGATAAGGCCAATCACCTGTGAAGTTGGGTTGTTCGCAAGAACGCATGGTTCAGCTCTGTTCACACGGGGTGAGACCCAAAGTCTCGGTATCGTCACCCTTGGAGCACCTATGGATGAGCAGATAATCGATACACTCCTTGAAGAGGGAACGAAAAGGTTCATGCTCCACTATAACTTTCCACCATTCTGCACAGGTGAGGTTAAGCCGTTGAGAGGTCCAAGCAGAAGGGAGATAGGTCATGGCCACCTTGCAGAAAGAGCTCTACAGTTCGTTTTACCACCGGAAGAATCCTTCCCTTACACTATAAGAGTCGTATCAGAAATCTTAGAATCCAACGGCTCATCTTCAATGGCAACGGTGTGCTCGGGATCTTTGGCTCTCATGGATGCCGGTGTTCCAATTTCGAAACATGTGGCTGGGGTTGCCATGGGACTGATAGTTGAGCCCGACAAAACGGTCATTTTAACGGACATTCTGGGAATGGAAGATCACTACGGGGATATGGACTTCAAAGTGGCCGGGACCAGGGATGGAATAACGGCGTTCCAGATGGATTGTAAAATCTCCGGTGTCACGGAAGAACTTCTTTCGAGGGCGCTTATACAAGCGAAGGAAGCCAGAATGTACATACTCGATAAAATGTATGAAACGATTTCAGAACCAAGACCCACCATATCCAAATTTGCTCCCATAATAAAGGTCACTCAGGTGAGCCCGGATAAGGTAGCGGATATCATAGGCCCTGGTGGAAGGATCATAAAGAAAATAATCAAGGATAACGACGTGAAGATAGAGATAGACGATGAAACGGGGGTTGTAAAGGTTATAGGAAACGAAGAAGAGAATGTCGATAAAGCGATAGACACCATAAAGGAAATAGCAAGAGAGATTGAGGTTGGTGAGATCCTCGAAGGCAGGATAACCAGGATAGAACCATACGGCATATTCATAGAGGTTTTTCCAGGAAAGATAGGTCTTCTTCATCAAAGCAAAATAGGAGAAGATATGAAATCGTTTGTCAAGAAGGTGAAGGTTGGAGACATGATAAAGGTTCAGGTTATAAACATAGACGAGCTTGGAAGACTCCAGTTCAGAAGAGTGGGTGGTGAGAAACAACCCCAAAAATCCCAGAAAGTTCCCCAACAAAAAACGATTGTGAGGCCTAAAATAATGATTCCAAGAAAGCCAAGGGGGCATAATAAGTGAAAATAGTTGATGAAACCATCGGTAAATTCAGAGTCATATCTATACCATTTGATAACGTTAAAACGACATCATGCGCTTTCATCGTGAAAAGTGGTTCTGCGGATGAGCCAGACCCCCTTGCGGGGGTTTCTCATTATTTAGAACATGTGGTTTTCAGAGGCACAAAAAAATACGATCATTTTCAGCTAAAATACATTGTTGAGAGTGTCGGAGGAGTTTTAAACGCTTTCACCGAAAGAAGAGCGACGGTTTTTTATATAAAAGTCCCTGAAATGAATTTTCTGAAGAGTTTTGACGTTCTGAAGAGTTTGGTGTTCGAACCGACAATAGATGAAGAATCCGTTGAAATCGAAAGGAAAGTTATTCTTGAAGAGTACAAAATGAACAGGGATGATCCTGTGAGTTACCTTCACGATCTCCTGTTCGAAAACGTGTGGGAAGGCCCTTTTGGAAGGCCAATTCTTGGTTATGAGGATACGATAAGGAGTATTTCTAAGGAAGAGCTCGTCGAATATCATGATAAGATGTATTTCCCAAGGAATATGATTGTTGTCCTGGCCGGTAGAGTGAACGGGGCCTTCATAGATGTTGTAAGGAAAGAGCTGGAGAAAATCGATAAAGAAGGTGAAAAGAAAGATAACGGTTTTCCAAATTTCACCTATCCATCTTCGGCGATTTATGAAGTCAGAAACGATATGGAGCAGGTTCACATTGCTTTGGCAAAACCCGTCCCTGGTATGGAAAGTTCGGATTATCCAGCTATGGCCCTTCTCAATACAGCTTTGGGAAGTGGCATGAGCTCTCTTCTGTTTCATGAAATTCGGGAGAAAGAAGGACTAGTTTATGATATATATTCTCAAATATACGCTTTAAGGGAAACAGGTGTTCTGGTGATATATTCCTCCATGTCACCAAGTAATCTAGGGAGGTTCTTTGAAAAGTTAAAGAAACTTCTATCGTCCATACAGATTTTGGAAAAATTTGATTATGGAAAGAACAGGTTACTTGGTAAACTCGAAATGATGACGGAAAGTCCAGGGAGCGTGATGGGATTCGTCGTTGATAGATTGGTTTGTGGACTGGAAAGTTATGATATGGACTCCTTCATGGAGGAGATAAAGAGCTTGAATAGACTCGATTTTGAAAAAGTGGCGAAAGAAGTTCTTTCAGGTAGCTGGGCCGTTTTCGGGCTAGGACCCGATTCTGCTCGTCTTGATTTCTCCATTCTGGAGGTGTGAAAATGGGTATTCTCTGGAAAAGGGTAGATGAAGTTAAATCGGGGGAGATACTGGCAGATGACGTTTATGATGGAAGAACGTTTGTCGTGCTTCTTAGAAAAGGAACAATACTGGATGATAATAACATAGAGCTTTTGAAGAAGAGGAAGGTTTTAAGGGTTCCCATACTCATTGGAGAGAGGTCTGAAGAGCCATCGGATACTCTTGCTTTGAGGGTTGAGGAAAAGATAACAGAATACATACTGCCAGATGTTCCCACTATGATAGATGAGAGGGTCTACAAAGAAGCTTTAGAAGACGTTCGAGATATCGTAAGGAAGATCATGGAACTTGAAGCACTTGACGTTGAGAAATTCAGGAATGTCTCGAACAAACTCGTTGTGGAGATAATGAAAAAGGATGAAAGGATCGTGAATCTTTTGAGGAAGCACGCAACTGGTTTTCTGTACAAGCATCTTGTCAACACAGGAGCTCTTGCA
>MZGO01000023.1 GCA_002084985.1 Thermotoga sp. 4484_232
GCAGCTATGATGGCTCCATGTATGGCGAGCCCTCCATGCCATATCTTGAATATTTCGGAGAAATTTTTAGAATAGTAATCCCATCTGAACACAACGTAATAGATTCGAGCTCCTATAACACCAGCTATAATCCCGTACACCAAAACTTCATCGAGATGCTCGGGATTCACACCCTCTTTTTCTGCTCTTTTCCTTGCGATGTAGTAGGACAAAAAGATCCCCGTTATGATCAAAACAGAATACCATCTTATCTCTAGTCTACCAATTCTCACAATGTAATTTTTCAAGATCAACCTGCCCGCGAAAACCTCTCTTAAGAAAAAAAACATCAGAACGATAATTGTTATTGCCAATAGAACGATGAGAATTTTTTTCATCCTTTGTCTTCCCTCCAGATGCGTTTTGCCAGATCTTTAACCTTGAAAGAAGTCACAACTATGTGCCCACTGTCCAGAATGATCGCCGATTTTGCCTGCCTTCCATAAGTTATGTTAATCACCTTGTTGTGGTATTGCGCCGTATCCTTCACTTTTCTTGCAAAAGAGCTCGAGACAGGCACAACGGCAATCACACGATCGCCTGGAATGAAGGCTTTTCTGCTGAGAGATACGAATCCCACACTTTCACCTCACATCATTTATGAGGTTTGTATTCTTTCAAAACCATGGTGTAAGATACGTTGCCACTCTCGTCGTAGACGACCACTTCCAGAGGAACTGGGAAATCTGGATCTATGGTCATCATGAACCCTTTCTTCTTGGTGTTGTCATAGTAGTAAGTTTCGTATCCTGTTCTTCCGCATACTTTCTTTTTCTTTCCCACTTCTATGTATCCCATATTGTAGAGGCTCATTTTCTCCCCCTCATAGAATTCGAGTTGTTCGTAGATCGGCATGATCATTCCAAAGTATGGTATACCAAAGAAAGCGCCGATCCCCCAGAGCTCCACGATACTTCCCCAGGCTTGACCGAAATCCGCAAGATCCGATGTCGGTACCACCGTTTCGAAGCTGACGAAGATCTTCGATTTTCCTTCTCCAAGGTTCGTAACATCCACCGTCGTTAGGGAAGTCCTCATCTCGGAATCTTTCCTCACTGAAACTTCAAAGACGTATTTCCCAGGTTCTTGAAAGCCTTTCGGCATCCATGCAAAGGATATCGCAACGAGTCCCAAGAGTATCATAACCAGAGATCTTTTCATATACATCCCTCCTCAAGAGATTGCTTGTTTTCTTATTATAACATTCCCGCCTCTAAGATCCATTCCTTTTAAGGAATCGGGATGCAGCGGCGATCAGTTGCTCTCCTCTAAAGGAGGGGAGCTTGCTCCACCGACCTGATAGTGGGGAGCATTGGGCTGGCTGACAAGCAGCCCCTTGAGGTTCTCTTCCTGAGTCTTTGACAGAACTCTAAGCGCTATATTGATCGCCCCAACTACATCCGCTTGCTCTCCGTATCCACAGTTCTGGCAAACGAATTTCTCTCCATGGCTAGGACGATTGTCTTTCAAGATAAAACCACAGACAAGGCATGTTTGAAAAGTGTAGCACGGTAGGTGATGCGATTGGAACGAATCTTGGTGAGAACCTAAAGCGTACTCGCCAAACAAAGCCACAAACACTCGAAGAAACCGCATAGACTAATCGTCAAAGAACACGTGTGCGTTCAAAGCTATTTGCACAAGATAACGAAAAGCTGCATCGTATACCGCTTGGGAAATTAGTGTGGTTAATCAAATACAAAGCTCAGGAATATGGCATTGAAGTTGTTACAGTCGATGAAGCGTATACTTCTCAAACATGTTCTATATGTGGCTCCAAGAGCAAATCCCCGCGCAAGCATCGTGGATTGCATGTTTGTAAGGGCTGCGGCAGAGTTCTGAACATAGGAATCCCATCTCCTTTAGAGGATTGGGAGAAGGTCAAATCGTCGGCAGTTTTGATAGAATAAATTAGCAGAAGATAACGAAGAGGGATGTGAAGAATATGAGACAATTTTTGATGGTGATACTTTTATTATTGGTCGTTTCCTGTGATCTAAACATATTGCCCCCAAGCATATCGGTTGCGTCATCGGGAGATCACATCGTGGGGAGGTTGTGTTGCATCTCAGTCAGAGTCACCAAAGGTGGTTTCCCACTTTCGAAAAAAACTGTCAAGTTTCAAAAATTGGCTGGTTCTCGCTGGAAAGATCTGGAAGATGAGATCTCAGGGCAAAATGTTGTCAGTACGGATTCGGATGGCATAGCCTCTATTGGCGTTGTATTTGAAGAGCCAGGAACATACACTATCAGAGCCATTTTATTACCTGAAAATATCGTCAAGGTGTTCAACGTTCATGTTGATCCCGTGAAATGGATGTTTCTCATGTGGTTCGCTGCCGATAATAATCTTTATGAGTATGCGGTGAACGATTTAAAAGAGATGGAAAGAATACAAGGAGATTTCTCCTTAAGGATAGTTTTCGATACACCCTTCGATACCGAGCTATGCTACCTGGATGATCGAAGTCAGTTGGTTTGTAAAGATATCGAAGAAATGAACTCGGGTGATGGTGATATTTTGAAGATGGAATTGATGAAGGTGTTATCTGTTTCATCGGAGTACCATGGGCTTGTGATATGGAACCATGGAAACGCATGGATATACGATAGCCTTTATGAAAGAATTGTTTCCTTGGATGATACGTCGAATGATGCCCTCACAACCAGGGAATTGAAAGAAGCCGTAGAAGAAGCGTTAGAAACATCGAATGTGGGCAGACTTAACATCCTGGGAATGGATGCGTGTCTTATGGGTTCTTTGGAAGTTTTATATGAACTGAAAGATGTGGCCGATTACATCGTTGCATCCGCATCATCTGAACCGGTGGAAGGATGGAACTACAGGTTTTTGGAGATGACATCTTACCTGGATTCCTACAACTTATGCGAGAAAATCGTGGATTATTACTTCGAGGATCTTCCAGATGGGGAAGAAATAACCCTCGCTGTCTTTGACACCAGCAAAGTCGATCAGTTCATAGAGAACTTCAACATTCTCTCTTTAAAGATTTTAGAGCTTTTCGACGAAGATCCTGGTTTCAAAAAGCGTTTTGAATCTTACCAGGAAAACTTGAGGATTTATTCTATATCTCCAGAAGGCACAGAGAGAGTGCTCGTAGACCTTGGTGAGCTCTTGAACCTTTTGAAAAATGAAAACGAGCTTTCTTCCTACATTTCGCAAATTCCCCTTGAGGGGTTGATACCATACTCCAAAGTATCGGAAGATCTTGAGGGACTTTCTGGGGTAAGCATATTCTTTCCGGAAAGGAATCTTTATACGAGTTTTACAGAGGACTATCACACTCTTTCCTTTGCAAGAGATTCTTACTGGGATGATGTTCTATCTTCTCTGTACGGAGAGTGATCGATTTGATTACTGGGTTCGGCGTTGATGTGGTTCATATAGACAGAATGAATGAAAATCTCGCAGACAAAATCCTTGGAGATGAGGAGAAGAAATTGATTCCAGATTCAAGGAAGAAAGAGTTTCTTGCTGGTAGGTTCGCTCTTAAAGAAGCCTTTTTCAAAGCTTTGGGTACGGGTCTTGACGGTCATTCCTTCAAGGATTTGGAATTTCTGAAGAAAAGCTCAGGAGAGCCCCTCCCGGTACTTCACAAGGATTTCCGAGGTTTCAACATAATTCACGCGACCCTATCTCACGATGTCGTGGCGATCGGTTCGATTATCTTGGAATACCAGGAAGGGAACGTCTATTTAGCTTTGGGAACGAATCTGGGGGATAGAATGAAGAATCTAGAGCAGGCTGTGAAGCTTCTTGAGGAGCACGGTGTTTATCCGAGGAGAAGGTCACACATATATGAAACGGAACCTTATGGTTTGAAGAATCAGCCACCCTTTCTAAATCTCGTTTTGGAGGTTGAAACAAGATTGAGTCCTCATGAACTTCTGGATCTTGTCTTGTACATAGAAAAACTTTTAGGAAGAGAGAGAAAGGAAAAATGGGGTCCCAGAAAAATAGACATAGACATCTTGTTCTACGGAAATCTTATCGTGAGAACAGAAAATCTGGTTATACCTCACTACGACTTCCAGAATAGGGATTTCTTTTTAAGACCTTTTCTCGACATAGAACCAGAATACGTGCATCCGGTTCTAGAAAAAAGGATATCTGAGATGTACAGGGAGTTGAAGAGAGATACCTGTGTTCCTATTGGTCAGATTTGACAAGCTCATAGAAGAAATTTTCCCACATCTTTAGTATTCTATCAGGGGAATAACACTCTGCAAGTTCTCTCGATTTCTGTTTGTACCGTTCATAGAATGCTCTATCTTCCTTGAATCTTTTTATAAGTTCAACAAATCCTGCAACATTGGATGCTTTCGTGTAATTTTCGAAAAACACGTCTTTGTAGATATCAAGATCCCTTAAAATCAAAGGTAGATCGCAATTCACAGCTTCCAGAACTGACATCGGAAGCAATTCATGGTGGGATGGAAGGAAAAAAACATCTGATGCGTTCAGATAGAGTGCCACTCTTTCCCTCTCAACAATGCCTGTGAAGATGATATTTTCGGGAGGATTTTCTAAAAGTTTTTTATACCTCTCATACCCTTTCATCATTTTTCCAAAGGAAAACCCACCAAGCCATATGAACAGTGTGTCTTTTAAAACCTTAGCTGCTTCCACGAAATCATCTATCCCTTTCCTCTGCTGAATCTGACCGGCTCCAAGGACAATGAACGCTTTTTCAGGCAATCCCAGCCTCTTTCTCAATTCTTTCTTATCTCCCCTGGGATAGAACATGTCTGTTGCTACCGTGTTCGGTATGAAAACGATTTTATCCTCTCTTATCCCCATATTCACAAGTTCCTTCTTGAAATATGGATTCACAACCACGCATTTATCAGCCGAATCATAGAAATAACGAAGATAGATTCCAAAACCCTTTCTGAGAAAACCAGGAAGTTTCAAGCTTCCTTTCAAGGAGTCCGGAACAACGTGAACAGATATCGAAACTCTCTTTCCAGACCTTTTATATTTCCATATCTCTAGAAAGGAAGGAACGTCCATCGTGTGAACGTGGAGGACATCGTGCAGATCTTTATCATTGACGAAGACCCTGATCTTTTTCGATTTTCTCAGTACCTTCACGTGATCTTCAAAAGCAGAGCCTACTCCTTGACCTTTAACTTTGTTTGCTATGGACCTGATGTTCACCTCGATCATATGGATCTCTCCATTGTTCTTCTCAATCTTTCCAGAGTTTTCTTCTTCCCAAGGACGTGGATTGTTTCAAAAAGTCCTGGCGTTACCAATTTTCCTGTAACAGCGCCTCTTACAGCCTGAAAGAAATTCTTCTTCGAAGTGATCCCAGACGATGCAAGATCCCTGAGAAGCTTCTCTATAGCTTCCATGGACCACTCACTCAAATTTGAGAAGGATTGGTAGGTAGCTTCCAACACCTTCCTTGAAAATTCCTTTTTCAAATACCTGTCGATGTACTCTTCTTCGTAAGGGTATTCATCGTTGAAAAACGGTTCAGATATTTCTAAAAGCTGTTTCAGGGTGTTCACTTTTTCCCTACATATTTTTATAACGTTCAAGGTGTATTTTCTGTCTTTCTCCATTTCACATATGATATCTTCCCTCCCGACAAGTGAAAGCCATTCTTTGAAACGATCTATCAGATCTTCAAGCTCCATTGATCTCATGTGCTTTCCATTCAACCACTCAAGTTTTTTGTGATCGAATATAACTCCCTTGTTCGATATATCTGAAGGTTTGAAATCTCTCAATTTTTCTTCTATGAGAAACACTTCATCACCTTCGACTCTCCATCCAAGAAGGGCCAGATAGTTGACGAGGGCTCTACTCAGATACCCTTCCTTTCTGAAGTGATCAACGGACGTCGCACCGTGTCTCTTGCTCAAGGGGGATCTGTCAGGCCCAAGTATGAGAGGAATGTGCATGAAAACAGGATGATCCCACCCGAAAGAGTCATAGAGCATTATCTGCTTTGGCGTGTTGGAGAGGTGATCCTCCCCTCTGAAAACGTGGGTTATATTCATAAGATGATCGTCAATAACGACAGCGAAATTGTAAGTTGGAAAACCGTTGGATTTTATTATGACGAAATCTTCGAAAGATGAGTTATCGAACTTGAGGGTTCCTTTAAGAAGGTCGTTGAAGGTGGTTTCACCTTTTGGTATCTTGAATTTGATGGTTATATCATGACCTTTGTGAACGAAATCCTCTGGATATTCGTAGAACCTTCCGATCTCTTTTTCCTTATCCTCCAAATCGTAAACTGTATAGTAAGCTTTCTTCATCTCAACAAGCTGCCTTGCAAATCTTTCATATATCCCATCTTCAACCCTCTCACTCTGCCTGTACGGTCCATATGGGCCTCCAACATCGGGCCCTTCGTCCCAATCAATGCCACACCATTTCAGAGCATCCATGATGGCTCTTTCAAAATCTCCACTCGATCTTTCTATATCGGTATCTTCTATCCTCAAAATAAATACACCTTTCTCCTTTCTTGCGAACATCCAGTTGAACAGAGCCGTTCTTGCACCTCCAACATGAAGGTAACCAGTTGGGCTTGGAGCGAATCTGACTCTTACCACGTTTTCACCCCTCCTGAATTTTTCAAGTATTTATTCTACTACGGAAGCGGTTTATGATTTAATTCTCTAAAGGGGTGATGAACTTGAAAAAAGAGCTTGTGGATTTCATAAAATCTAGAAGAAGTGTCCGAAAATATGAAAGCACTCCTGTTGACGAAGAGACGATAAGGGAGATTCTGAAGCTTGCTTTCGAAGCACCAAGCGCTGGAAACCAACAACCATGGAAAGTTTACGTGACTTCCAATCCGGATATCAAGGAGAAACTGGTAAAAGCTGCATGGGGACAGAGTTTCATAAAGGAGGCACCATGGGTTCTGGTAGTCTGTGCCCTACCGGAAGAGAGTGGAAAGGTTTACGGCGATAGGGGTAGAAAGCTGTATTGTATACAAGATACGGCAGCATTGATCGTGTACATAATGTTTGCAGCGAGAATTTTTGACCTTGATACATGCTGGGTCGGTGCCTTCAGTGAAGATGAGGTTGTAAGAATTTTGGATCTTCCAGCGGAAGAAAGACCCGTTGCGATAATTCCGGTGGGAAAAAGGGGGGAGATCCCCAGAAAAAGGAGTAGGAAGGAATTCGAAAATGTTGTGAAATTTATCTCATAAATCCTTCAGCCGCTTCTTTTAAGAAGGCCTTTCCTTTTTGCGTATTTTTCCATAATCTGGAACACTCATATACCGAATGGAAGTAATGTGCTTTCTATCAAAAGTAGGGGGATGTAATAGTCTGCCAGTTCTAAAACGTCTCTTCCTTCAAGAATAGCAAGTCTCGTTCCCTTCAAAGCGTAAGTTGTAGGGGACATCCTCTCAAGATACTTCATCTTCATATCCCCCTCAGCATCTTTATCTCTGACAAATACCTCTTCCCTACTCCAACATAGATGCTATCTATATCGTGAATGA
>MZGO01000024.1 GCA_002084985.1 Thermotoga sp. 4484_232
TCCCTATCTTTTACTTGGGATGGGTAAGAGTTAGGAAAAGAGGTTAAGTCCGATGAGCAACACGCTGAAAAGTTTCTTAATAGTTCTTACTGGATACTCTTACCCCTGGGGGTTGTGGTGATTGGAAATTACTTCATGTCGTATACCGTGCGGATCTCAAAAACGCTAGGTTTTTCATCGCAGTTTCTAGTTTTCTTTTCATGATGGCCTTCTACAAACCTCTCAAGAAATTGGATTTTGCTCTTCTCCATACATTGTAAAGAGGTCGATGAAGGATTGGGATCTTTACGGAAAGTGAGAGAAGCTGGTAGATTTCTGGGATTCAAAAAACTTCTTAAGAGAGCTCCAAAACCTTTAAGGGATTTGCGCATGAAAAAAACAGCGGTGAGTGGACTTTGGAGGGCATATGATGAGATCAGGAAAAGAATCCCAACTGGCGTATCTCATCGATAACAAAATGAGAGAAATCTTCAAGGATTCCTAGTTCCTCCAAAAGATCAAGGACGGTGTATCTTTCCCTTATAGAATTTGAGAAAATCACGGCTTTTCTGAAAAATTCCAGATCAAATTTTGAGAAGAGCTCTCCAAGATTTAAAAGTTTGAGATGTTCCAACAGAGTATCTTTGAATTCCAAATAAGTCGGTGAAATAACTCTTTTCAGAGAAGCAAGATCCACATTCCTCTTCTTTCTTTTCTTTTCATATATTTCCAGAAATCCCTTTGCCTTTTCACCAAAAGTTTCATACAAGAAGTTTTCTCTCTCCTCTTGCGATATCTTAGATTTTCTCAACGGGATATCCTCCAGGATTACCTCATAGGCTTTTATAGAGACAAATGTTCCCATAGCAACCTGAAGACCGTGAAGAAGAGGGATCCTCCCATTCATCTCATAGTACATCTCCAGAAAGTGAGAGATTATATGTTCCACACGCTTAGGAGGGACGGCCTTCAGGGTCTTTTTGAGACCGTTTTCGATCAGAGCGGAAACTGAAGAGGTGTAAGCATCCACCGAAGGGGCTGTTGGAAAACAAGAAAAATTCTTACCTATCAGGAAGGAAGCATACCTTGCGATATCTGTCAAACTCCCAGAACCTATCGATACAAGATCTTTTTTCTCCTTCAATAATTTCAAGACTTCCTTCACTCGATCCATCGTTGCAAGTACCCTCTCACTATCATTCAAAACAATAACCCTTTCCCCTGGCACATCAACCAGGGGAAAGGTATTTTTATCGGCTATGAAGATTTCATCTTTAAAGAAGCTCCCAAGGTTCTTCGATATACCATCTTCGAACACGAAATCTATCTTGGGAACGATATGGACTCTTCCACATTCACATTTTATAGTCTTCCCCACTATTTCATCAAACAATTTCCACACCTCAGAGTTTCCTCATCAATTCTTTGGTTTTTTCATAAAGCTTCTTGAACATTTCGTAATATGTGTCATAGATCTTCTTGTTCTCAGGGTCGGGCTCTACTGGCTCTTTGTATTTAACCCATTCCTTTATCCTCTCGGGTTTGTCTATTATCCCGGTCCCAAGGCCTGCAAGGAACGCATCTCCGAATGGTGCTTCCACCAGACTTGCCACCTGCCTCATCTTGTAGCCTGTAACGTCTGCGAATATCCTGACCCAAATGGACGATTTCGATACACCACCAACTATCCAGCACTCATCGTTCAATTTGAGACCTGCTTTCAATCCTTCCTCCATGTTGTGCCTCAAAGCGTAGGCCCCACCTTCCATCAATGCTTTGTAGAGATGCGCCCTTGTGTGGTACAGGGTGACACCAAAGAACACACCTTTTGCTTTAGGGTCCCAAATTGGGGATCTTTCACCCATGAAGTATGGAAGGACTATGATTCCTTCACTCCCTGCAGGAATGTTTTCAACCTCTTTGTCGAAGAGTTGATAGGGAGACATACCTGTTCTCTCTCCAACGACACTTTCAGATTCACCAAATTGCTCTTTGAACCATCTAGCAAGAGCTCCGGTTGTTGCGGATCCTCCAAAGGTGTATATCCTTTCTGTGTCGTAAACGACGTATGGATAGCTCACCAGGCCAAACGGGAGGTTCTTTCCATCGTGAACCGTTCCCCAACAGGTCGACGTTCCAACCATGGCAACGTGTTCTCCTTCTTCCAGAGCACCAGCCGAAAGCTGTGCAACGGGAGCGTCTATTCCTCCCGCGATCACGGGAGTTCCTTCAAGAAGACCACAGAGTTCTGAAGCTTCCTTCTTCACTTTGCCAACTATATCTGATGATTTCACGATTCTCTCCGGCAGGTATTCCACTGGTATTCCAAGAATTTTACACATCTCCTCTGACCAGGTCAACTTTCTTATATCGAAAACTCCCCCTAAATTCCCGGCAGATGAATAGTCTATTGCGAGCTCTCCTGTCATCTGGTATATAACGTAATCCTTGGGTGTTACGAACTTGTGTATCCTCTTCCACACTTCGGGTTCGTTGTTTCTTATCCACATCATCTTGGTGAATCCGTAATATGAATCGACGTAGTTTCCTGTTATCTCGAAAATCTTTTCCTTTGGAACGTTTTTCTTAACCCACTCGGTTTCTTCAACTGCTCTTCTATCCATCCATATCAGACAAGGTCTTATGGGTTCCATGTTCTCATCAACCGGGATACCGGATCCCCCATAAAGGCCACTTATTGCAATACCAGCTATCTCTTTTTTGTCCACTCCCGACTTTTCAACGACTTCCTTCACTGTCTCGTACACGGCTTTCACCCATACATCAGGCCATTGTTCCGCCCACGACGGTTTGGGGGTTATGACATCGTACTCTCTCGTTGCTTCGGCTATGACGTTTCCCTTCTCATCCACCATAACGGATTTTGTACCCTGCGTTCCTATATCGCTTCCTATCAGATACATCTGCAACTCCCTCCTTCCGTTTTTATATATTCTCTACTTCTCCCCTGAGCCATGCTCTTATCTCTTCCTCATCCGGCTCACCTGGATCGAATTTTACACCCTCCATGTATTTAACCGCTTCGTAAATAACCGGAGCTATTTTGTCATGAACTCCCGCCACATGGTGGATGTACGGGCCATATATTATCTTTTCCTCGATTTTCGGCCAGTTTTTGAACTCAACCCATAGGTACGTCCCCTTGTTGTAGGGTCCTGTTGTACCTTTAGCATGGGATACGAACACACTGTATTCTCCATGATCTCCATCGAATCTCAGAATACTTATATCCCCTCCCACTATCTCCCATTCCGACACACCTGGACTGTGACTTTCAAGTATGAAATGCCTGCCAACCTTCGGTTTCCCCTTCGCGAGTGAGAGCGGGAATGGTCCACAGTGCCACAAGAGTTCTGCATTCTCGTTTTGAGGATGTCTGATGGTGAGATCCGCCAAAAACGATGGCTTACTGTAAAGTGTTGCAGATTGTGCAAGGGCCATGCTTATAGCTCCATGAACGTCCGTCTCGCAGGCTACAGGAAGTCCCTCATCAGAAAGGAGGGAATGAGCAAAGCAGGGCATTATACCGAAAGCTTTCTGAAGCGCTGTCCAGCATTGTATGGCTATCGCCGTTAGATGCCTCTCTTCCGCCCAGCCTTTCATGACAACCTTGAGGGCAAGGACCTTTTTGAAGTACTCCTCTCCTACTTCCGAAAAATCCACTTTTTCTTTCAACTTTTCAAATTCTTCCCTGACTTCTTTCGAATCGAGCATTTTTTGAGCGCTATCCACGATATCAACCAAAGTCGTTGGAACAAGCTCTATCCCAAATCTTTCGACGAGCTCCCCTTCGTTGTGTATGACGGTCCAAAAGTCCCTTGGTCTTGTGCTTATGACCCCAACTCTCATTCTTCTGAAAGTTTTAACGACGGATGCTGCCTTTATAAAATTCTTGAATCCTCTCTCGAATACAGGATCATCAACCGATGTGTTCACTATGTAGGTGAACTTCACTCCAAACCTCCTCAAAACCTTGCTCGTTGCGAAGAGGCCACATTGGGTATCTCGAAGCCTTGTACCATCTGGAAGGGGAGACTCATCCCTTGGCCCCCAGAGGAGAACAGGTACATTTAGAGCCCTTGCGAGCTTTGCAACAGCATCTTCAGTCCCGAAGTTGACGTGAGGAATGAAGAGTGCATCGACCTTCTCGGACATGAACTTTTCAACGACTTTTGGAACATCCCTTTCGTCGAAAAGGAGCCCTTCTTCATTCAACCAATCAAGACCTACGAAATCAACCTTCCACTCTCTCAATTTATTTTCTATAAGTTCTTTTTGCTTTAAGGCATCTTCCCTACTGAAGACGTTCCTCCTTGTTGGTGCGAAACCAAGCTTCACCTTCACTTCGCATCACCTCCATTTATCCCTTTACAGCTCCGAATGTGAGGCCTCTTATGAGATATCTCTGCATGAGTATAGCAAAGATCACAACTGGAAGCATCGTGACGATCCCGGCTGCAGAGAGTGGACCCCAGGCAACCCTCCAACCTGTTATGTACCTTCCAAGGAATATTGGAAGGGTCTGAGCTCTCGAATCGTTCGTTAGAACCAAAGCCAGCAGAAACTCCCCCCAGCTCTGTATTAGCGAAAGTATTGCAACTGCCGCAAGCCCTGGTGCACTCAGAGGCAAGACAACGTAGAGAAATGCTTGGAAGGGTGTTGCCCCATCGACGTGAGCGGCTTCGTCTATTTCCCTTGGGATCTCCCTGAAGAAACTTATCAGAAGCCATACTCCAAGAGGAACAACTATCACAAGATGCGATAGTATCAGAGCCCACCAGGTGTTCAGAAGCTTCAACTTTGTGAAAATGACATAAAGTGGTATAGCGGAAACTATGGGTGGTAGCATCCTTATAGAGATGATCCACTCTGCAAGGAACGGCCCACCAACTTTGTACCTAGCTATAGCGTATGCTGCAAGCGCACTTATGGCTGTAGATATCAAAGCCACCGAAACACCAACTATGATACTGTTTCTCAGGTACGGGAATATGTTCTCGATGGAACCAGTTGTACCACCGAAGACTTCTGTTTCCCTGGCTCCGAAGAAGTTAGACAGTGTTGGCTTTGTTGGGAAAAATTTGGGAGGCCATCCGAACCATTCATCTGGAGGTTTGAAAGCGGTTATGACAAGCCAATAAACGGGAAAGAGGAAGAAAACAAGACATATAAAAACGAGGATGTATCTCAAAATTGAGAGCATTTTTCTCACCATCATTCACCCCCAAAGCCCAATTGTTCTCTCATTCTGACAATCCTGAAAACGATGTTCACAAGGATTATACTCACTATAAGCAGTATCACACTGAGGGCAGATGCGTAACCTATGTTCCAGCCGAAAGACACCCCTACTTTGTAAACGTAGAAACTGTAAGTGTGAGTTGCAGAACCTGGCCCTCCCCATGTTGTCATGAAAACTATATCGAATGTCTTCAAACAATCTATGATCCTCAGTACCAACGCAACGAGAATCAAAGGCCTCAGGAGAGGAAGTTCTATGTGTAAAAACACCTTCCCCCAACCAGCTCCATCAACCCTTGCAGCATCTATGAGGTCCTGAGGGATGGTTTGAAGGCCAGCATAAATCATCAAAAATACGAAGGGAGTCCACTGCCAGATGTCGATCATGATGATACCGAGTTGTGCGTAAAATGAATTTCCAAGCCACGATATTTTCGAAACCCCGAACAACGACAGAAACCAATTGACAGGTCCAAAGGCAAAGTTATAAAGCATCTTCCACGCAACACCAGAGACAGCAGGAGGAACCATCATGGGAATTATCAGGGCAGATCTTATTGCCCTTTCCCCTTTAACACCCCTTATTAAAAACGCTATGAAAGTCCCCAGAACGAGTTCGGAAGATACCGCTATTGCCAGTAACTTGGCGGTGAATTTCATGGATTCGATCGCTGTCGTATCTTTGAAGATTTGGAAATAATTGGAAAGACCTATGAAATGAGTTTCCTCACCCTTCGAAAGATCGTAATCTCTGAACGATGCCCATATCATGAAACCAAAAGGATATATGGTCATAGCGAGAAAAAGCACTATAGCAGGTAAGACCATAAGCCATGGTACGAGTCTTTTCCCTTTCCTTCCCATGTTAAGGGGGCCACACGGCCCCCTCGCACCTCCTTATTTACCGAGTATTTCCTCCCACTTGTTCGCAAGTTCGTTCAGAGTGTCGATGGAGAGTGGAAGCTCCTCTGACAGAATCTTAGAGAAGTATTCGACCGTGATGTCCTCGAGTTTCGGCTCTTCAGGTATCCTGGGTCTGTGAGTCTGTGTCACATATGTGACTTCCAGAGCAGGCACTCTTGGATCTGCCGCTCTGACTTCTGGATCCTTGAGTGTGGACATCCTTGCGGGAGCAACTGCGAATTTGAGGAATTTGTTCTTGTCAGCCCATTTCGTAGTGGCAAAGGTTATGAATTTGAATGCAGCAATCTTCTTCTCTTCAGGTATGAACTTGTTGATACCGAGTGCCCATTGACCGCTCACGGATCTTCCAGGCATCGGTATGATACCAACTTTATCTGCACCGAGAGTGGTCTTGAACATGAGGTAAGGCCCTGTCCACTGAGGTACCATAGCAACGAGTCCTTGATTGAAGTACTCTATCGTTTCACCGTAATCGGAACCAAGGGGATCTGGACTGTAGGCCATCAGTTTCTTCATCATCTCGAGCGCCTTCAAGCCCTCTTCACTGTTGAATGCAGGTTTGTGATCCTCCGTGAAGTATTCACCGTATTCAAGATCTGCCTTCCCGTGTCTCAAGATACCGAGAGGTGCGTTTCTGTACTCACCAAAGAAGAGGAGATACATGTAGAAGAGTGTGTGAGTTCTTGGGAACATCAAAGCGATTCCGTATTCGGTTGGGGATTTTGGATTGTACTTTTTGGTGAAGAACTCAGCGATGTCCACAACCTCTTCCCATGTCGTTGGAAGCGTCAGTTCCCTTCCGTACTTCTCCTTGAAGGCTTTCTTGATCTTCGGGTCTTCAAAGAGATCTTTTCTGTAGTAGAAAAGCATCGTGTTGTTGTAGAATGGAAGTCCTATGAGCTTTCCGCCCCATTTCCCGGCTTCTTCGAGAACTGCAGGTATGAAATCGTTGAGATCGTAACCTTCAGGCAACAGTTCTGGATGCTCTTTCATGAACTCTCCAAGATCCACAAGGCCGAACGAAACAGCTCCCGTTGTCATAACGTCGTAGGTGAAAGCTTCAAAGGTTCCCGCTTTTGACCTCAGATCCTGCAACAATTTTGGATACAAAACTTCCCATGAAAGTGGCACTATCTCTACTTTGATGTCAGGATTTCTCTTCATGAACTCCTGCGCAAGCCACTGTAGAGCATCCGCGTTATCAGGTGAAACCAAAACGGAGATCTTGGTTGCTGCCATCGTAAAAACCGAGAAAATCACAATTAACATGACCGCGAGGAACTTTTTCATAAGGACCCCCCCTTCGAAAAGATGGTGTTCACTGACCGTACTTTGTGTGATACTGACTGTAGAGTTTCTCAACTTCTGAGGAATCGAGTGGTACAGGTTTTCCAAGAATGTTTGCATAATATGCAACTTTTGCTATTTCCTCGAGGAATATGGCCTTTTTGATGGCATCTTCAAGAGAATCTCCAACCACCATGACACCGTGTTTTCTGAGAAGAACCGTTCCCGACTTTCCCATAACCCTGATAACAGCTTTTCCGATGGCCTCAGATCCAACGGGTGCGTATTCTGTTACTGGAATCTCTTCACCGAATACATCTGCGTGAGCTGTGCAGAGAGCCGGTATTGATTTTTCGAGAACGGCCCAGACTGTGGCGAAAGTGGAGTGGGTGTGAATCACGGACTTTGCCCAATCCAGGTTTCTGTAAAGATACAAATGGGTTGCGGTGTCTATTGAGGGTTTTTTATCCCCTTCAACCACGTTACCTTCAAGATCAACCACCACCATGTCCCTAGGTTTTAAAACCGTGTACGGAATCCCCGAAGGTTTTATGATAACATGAGAATTCACTCTAAGGCTCACATTCCCGCTTGTATAAGATACAAGCCCGTATCTTTCCAAGATCATGTGAGCTTCGTATACCCTT
>MZGO01000025.1 GCA_002084985.1 Thermotoga sp. 4484_232
GGCCCAGGTCCATTTATCTCTGTTATAGTGTCATTAACTTCATCGATAATGGCTATGTTCTCTCGCGTTTCACCATCTATGTGAACGAAGTTCGTTGTTATTCGCTTATCGATCTTTCTTAACTCCTCTAGAACAACCTTTCCAACGTATCCTCCTAATATACCCATAGCTATTGAAGGAATCCCCAATTTTGCGAGAGCTATCGAAACGTTTATCCCCTTTCCACCTGGGGACATCTTTGTTCTCTCAAGGCTTCGCAACCTATGAAGTTTGTTGAGTTCAAAGTTGTCGATGTATATTTCTCTATCCAACGCGGGATTTAAAGTGACGGTCAAAACTTCCAAAAAATCTCACCCCTCTAGAACATCTTGTACTGATGATCATCGTACTTTTACAACTCAATGTTTTCAGCTTTCTGGATACACGCTCCAAATTCTCATCGTCAAGGTGGTCTAAAATGCTGTCTATGAGGATCACCTGAGGGGATTTAACGGAGAGGAAAAAAAGAAGAAGCATGATCTTATCGGCGGGATAGAAACACTTGAGGGGAGTATTCAAACCTTTATCCAAATTCCTCAATATCTCGAAATCATCCAGTTCTTTCGAAAAATCTTCCAGAGAGAAATCGTTACCTCTAAACCCGAGTTCCACAAAGCCTTTGAAGGAGAGCTCATCCATTGCCTCCAGAAAGGAAGTATCGACGTACGTGATCTGCTTTCTCAGAAACTTCACATCGAAATCCCTTAAGTTTTTTCCATTGAAAAAGATTTCCCCCTTTTCTACAATAGAATAATAGATCTCCTCGTTTAACCTAACCAATGACCTCAAAAGAGTTGATTTTCCAGAGCCTCTAGGACCGTATATGAGAATCACTTTACCTTCTTCGAAAGATAGATTTATGTTTGAAAGGACATCGATGTTCTCCACGATCAAAGAATAATCGTTGAACTCAATCAGACCTTTCATCATCTGTTTCCTTCTTTCCCAATTTTTCCATCATCAACCTCTTCTTGAACTCTTCCAAAGCCTCCTTGTTCCCTTCTTTCACCATCTTGAGCAACTCTATTTGAGAAGCTATTCTAGGATTCCCGACTCTCTTCTTTTTATCCACTCTGTCATCACCTCTCGCCGTATCGATTCTAATCGAGCTGTTTTAAATGAGCATTTAAGTAACATTACAAATTAGCCTTTTTCTCCCAAAAAGTCATGGAGATTATCTTTGAGGGTAAGATAGAGGTTCAGTGAGATTTGAGTTTAAAATACAGGTCGAGCATCCGGCGAGCAATAGGAGCCGCCATTTCTGAACCGTAGCCTCCTTTCTCTATCAGGACTACTATGGCAACTTCGGGATTTTCAATTGGAGAGAAGCCTATGAACCATGAATGGGGTTTACCCTGGCTTGTTTCGGCAGTACCTGTTTTTCCGGCAACGGGGTGATCAAAATCCTTGAAAGCTTTATAAGCTGTACCGGGGTCTTCGTTCTCATTGCCAGGAAAACTGGTGACATCTTTGAGAGCCCTTATCAGGTAGTCCCATACATCTTTTTCTATATCCACGCTGAGGATGACTTTAGGTTTAATGTACTCCTTTCCCACTTTTTTGACGACATGAGGTTTGAACACTTTCCCTCTGTTAGCAATAAACGAGATAAGATTCAGCATTTCCATCGGTGTCAAAAGGATGTAGCCTTGCCCTATAGAAAGTAAGATGGTGTCACCAGGATACCAAGGTTCCCCATATTTTTCCATTTTCCACGAAGGTGACGGAAATATCCCTCGAACCTCTCCGGGGAGATCTATACCAGTTTTATCGTCTAATCTTAAAAGAGAAGCCATCTTCTTCATCTTTTCTATACCCAGTTTCAAACCGAGTTGGTAGAAATAGACGTTACAGGAGACTCTAAGCGCCTTCCTCAGATCCACAAAACCATGCCCCGAGATTTTCCAGTCTTTATAGATCGCCACAACTTTCCCTTCTTTGTTTTTGTAAGCGAATCTTCCCTTACAGACGATTCCTTCGTTGGGATCTCCATTGTTCAGAAGGAATGCCAGAGCGTAGAGTGGCTTTATCGAAGATCCTGGAGGGTACAAAGCGGAGATGGCTCTGTTGAGCAGAGGAGCTTTCGGATCGTTTTTCATCCTCAACCATTTCCTATAGAACATCTCTCCTGTGAAGGTGTTGGGATCGAACGAGGGAAAAGATGCCAAGGTGTAAATCTCACCTGTTTTGGGATTCGAAACGATTATAACCCCCGCTTTTCCGACCTCTTTCAAGACTTTTTCCGCAAACTCCTGTAATTCTTTCTTCAAGGTCAATACAACATCCTTTCCTGGAATTGGGGGGACTTCGACCACCTTTCCCAGTTCCTTTCCTGAAGGGTCTATAACCACGAGTTCCGATCCTTTTTGTCCTTTCAGAACCTCATCGTAAGCTTTCTCAACACCGCTTATTCCTTCTCTTTCACTCCCTATATATCCGACAACGTGAGGAGCCAGGTTTTTATACCTTCTCACGATCTTCTCACTGACTTTTATCCCAAAGCTTTTTAAAAGTTCTGCTTCTCCCTTACTGACGAGTATCTTCTCCCCCAAAAGAAGTTTCATCGCCTTTCTTCTTCCCACAATCTTTTCAAGTTTCTTTTTAATCTCTTCAGGAATATTCATTCCCCAAGCGTCAGCGGTGTATAGAATCTCATCCCACGCAAGGATTGTTCCATCGTCCAGCTTTATCTTTCCTCTCAAAGGTGGAATATCCTTTATCCTTGATTCCAAAGATTCTATGAAAGAAGAATGCACATCATGCTCTATTACTTGAAGTTTGTATGCTTTTATCAAAAGTAAAGAGAAAGAAGCCATCATGATCAATATCAAGATTTGAGATACCTTCACTTGCCTTTCCTCCTCAATTTAAGAACAGTCAGAGCGCTTCCAAGTGTGAACACACCGTTGATTACGGACATATTTCCTTTCTGAAGAAGTAAATATGAAACAAGAAGAAGCACCATAGATGGTGTAAAAGGTGTGGAGAAGAATTCCTTCGATTTGAAGAGTATTAAAAACACGAAGTAAGTTGCTATGTGGAACAAATCCACTTCCCCCATTACCAAGGATCTAACCAGAAGTATTAGAAAGACGAAGTATAAAACTTTATCTTCCTTTTCCAGAAATTCAAACACCAGAAACGAGTACACCAAAGGGAACAGATCCAGAAAAGCTTTATCCCAGAATACGGCCATGAAACCAAGAAAAAAACTCACCTCATCTCACCTCTAAGATCGACACGTACTCTGGAATGTTTCTACTCACTTTGACGAGGAAATCCTCCTTGGATACTCCCACAACTTCTCCGATGTAATCGCCCTTCAATCTCTTCAAAATTAGATTCCAGGTGGTTTCTCCAACAAACACTTTTCCACCCACCACATCAAGATTTTCGAATATCCTGAGAATAGGGGGAGATCCTCCTTTCATGATTCCTACGGTTTTGAAACCGTCTTTAACAACAAAAACCTTCATAAGGAATTTTTTCGAGAAGGGGGTTATCACGGTGGATATGCCACCAGAAGAACTCTCAACCACTCCGATGAACCCCTTCCCAGGACTGAAGACCAGGCATCCTTTGGGAAAATTTCCAAGTACGAACAGTACACCATCATAGTATCCCGTCACAGGGGAGTTCCCACCGATTTTCTCACCGTTGAGTATGATGTCTCCATAATCTTCCTTTTCTGTAAAGCACCTCGCCTTCTCTGAGAAAAAGCTCCTTGTGTAAAAAAAGGGAGTGGATATGAAAAGCAACTTATCCTCGACGAAAGAGGATACACGGTGATCGGTACTCAGATCCACAAAATAGAGTAATAAGAATAGAAAAAGGAGAATCCAGGGTAACTTCATCATTCAACCCTCTGAAGCTTTTTTAAAATGTTTACCTTCTCCAAAACCATACCGGCTCCTCTCGCGACACAAGTCAATGGATCATCCGCCATGACGACATCTATACCGGTCTCTTCACTCAACAATTTGTCGAAACCTCTTAAAAGCGATCCCCCTCCCGCTATCAGTATCCCCCTCTCCATAATATCCGCGACGAGCTCTGGGGGAGTTTTCTCAAGAGTCGCTTTCACACTCTCAACGATTGCCATCACAGGTTGCCTTATCGCTTCCCTTATTTCAACCCCTCTCAACGTGATTCTTCTAGGAAGCCCACTTGAAAGATCTATACCGGTGACAGTCGTTTCCAACTCATCGTACTCATCGCTTGAATGGACATTTCCTATCTCTATCTTCACCCTCTCAGCGGTTCTCTCACCTATGGCAACCCTGTAAGTCTCTCTCACATACTGAACTATAGCTTCATCCATTTCATCCCCCGCTATCCTCACAGAATCCCATGTTACAATACTTCCAAGAGATATCACGGCGACCTCCGTTGTTCCTCCCCCAACATCCACAACCATGTTTCCACTCGGCTCCTCCACATCAAGACCTGCTCCGATCGCAGTTGCCATAGGTTCTTCTAAGAGAAAAACCCTACTTGCTCCCGCTTCAAGTCCTGCCTCCAATATGGCCCTTCTTTCAACGTCAGTTATTCCAACGGGAACACCTATGACAACACGGGGTTTGAAAATTCCAAAACCTCCTTTAGCTTTGTCTATAAAGTATTTGAGCATTATAAGAGCGGTTTGATAATCCGCTATAACACCATCTCTCAGGGGTCTTACAGCTTTGATAGTTGCAGGTGTTTTTCCAAGCATCTTCTTCGCTTCTATACCCACTTTCAAGATCTCACCCGTTGAAACGTTTATAGCTATGACGGATGGTTCGTTTACAACGATCCCCTTTCCTTTCACATAAACTAAGGTGTTGGCGGTTCCAAGGTCTATACCGACATCGTTTCTTCCAAACACTCTCTCACCTCTCTCATTCCGTATCTTAATGATTATAACAATCCTTTCGGAAACTATGAAAAGATTGCGCTCCAGCGTTTTGGATGATTATGTGATTAATTAAGAGAAAGCACTTTCTGGTAAAATAATTTCGAGGTGATCGGAAATATGTGGAGATATTTCATGCCCGTGAAGGTGAATTTCGGTTGGAAAGTTCTCAGAGAGAGAAAGGATGCTCTCAAACCCTTTGGGAAAAAAGCGGTGGTTTTCACCGGTAAGAGGTCATCCAAGGAGAATGGATCTTTGGATGACCTGACCAGTGTGCTTGAAGAATTTGGGATACAGTATACCGTGTGGGATGAGGTCCCTGAAAATCCGGACTTTCAATCACTTGAAAAAGCGCTGAAGGATGTTGGGGAGGAGAATTTCGATTTCGTTGTGGGACTCGGTGGGGGAAGCCCCATGGATTTCGCAAAAGCTATGGCAGTTCTCCTGATTAACAGGGGTATCTCCCCAGAAGACCTTTACAAAGGTGCATACGAAAAAGCCTTACCGATAGTCGCGATTCCCACAACTTCTGGAACGGGGAGTGAAGTTACGCAATATTCCGTTTTAACGGATCGTGAGGGGAACAAAAAAGGCTTTGGAAACGATCTCATATTCCCTAAAATTTCTTTTGTTGATCCTCGGTACACTTTATTTATGAACGAGGATATAACGCTGACCACGGGTTTGGATGCTTTATGCCATGCTGTGGAAGGTTTCATGTCCAAAAGGGCTACTCCCATCTCCGATATCTTTGCACTGGAAGCCGTCAGGAAGATCTCAGAGTCCTTACCGAAAGTTCTGGAGGATCTGAAAAACGAGGGTCATAGAGAGAACATGATGATGGCATCCCTCATGGCAGGTATCGTCATTTCTCAAACAGGAACGACGGTAGCGCATGCACTCGGTTATCCGTTAACAACGGAGAAAGGAGTAAGACACGGTCTTGCAACTGCTGTCACCCTGGTTGAAGTTTTGAAGGTGATGAGCGAAGAGGCTGAAGAAAAAGTGAAAGAGATTTTGAAACCCTTTGAAGGAATTGAGGGATTGAGACGGTTCCTCAGAGATCTTGGAGCCTATAAAAAAATTGAGATAAGCCAGGATGATATAGAAAGGTGGGCTGAAAAAGTTTCAAAAGCCAGACACATTCAATTCAGCCCGGGTAATTTTTCAAGGGAAACGATCCTCAGAATATACACCTCCTTGAAAGAGGAGTATCTGGTATGAGAATTCTGTTATTTTCGGTAATAGTTATTCTATGCATCGTATCTTTTCTCTACAAAACGTATCCTCTCAGATATTACGACACCGTCAAGAAAAAAAGCGAGCTGCTCGATCCTCTGCTCATCATCAGTGTGATGTACGTTGAAAGTGGTTTCAGGGAGAGGGCAGTGTCTCCTAAAGGGGCAATTGGCTTAATGCAAATCATGCCAGCAACCGCTGATTGGTTATCCAGGACATACAACATAGACGGGAATATAAACGATCCAGAAGATAACATAACATACGGGATCGTGTACCTTGAATACCTCATGGAGAAATTCGGTGACATAGATAAAGCTCTCATCGCGTACAACGTTGGCCCTCTCCATGTTGAGAAAATGGAGGATGCCGGTAGAAGGTACTTGAAGAAAGTGAAGAAAACGTATTTCATATACAAACTACTTTATAGGTATCTAGGGAGTGGTTAAATGAACGTCGTAACAAGAGAAGAAATGAAGGAAATGGATAGAAGAACCATAGAGGAACTGAAACTTCCATCTAGAATACTGATGGAAAGAGCGGGTCTCTCCATTGTAATGGCTATGGAAGACGAACTCGGAAACCTCTCCAGGTATTCCTACCTTGTTGTGTGCGGTGGTGGGAACAACGGAGGAGATGGACTGGTTGTTGCTAGAAATCTTTTGGATTACTCCGATGATGTCTTGGTTATCATGCTGAAAGGAGAAGATAGCCTTTCAGAGAGCTGCAAAGCGAATCTAGAAACTTTCAGGAACTTCGGAGGACATGTTTTGTTTTTAGGTAAGGATGTGTCTCTGGAATCCCTGATGAAAGAGATCAGAAGAAGAGATATCGTGATCGATGCCATATTTGGAACGGGTCTCAAAGGGGAGGTCAAGGGAGAGATTTCAGAAATAATAGAAGGTATAAACCTCTTTGCAAAGTACGTCGTCTCTGTTGATATACCATCCGGGGTCGATACGAATACCGGAAAGATACTGGGAAGTGCCATCAAAGCTGATCTCACCGTCACTTTCTTTCTTCCGAAGATAGGGCACGTTCTCTTTCCCGGTAGAGAGCTCACAGGAAAGTTGAAAGTCGCCAACATTGGAATACCAAAATTCTTCCGAGAAGATACCATGATAAGGAGAAGGATAATAGATATGAAGACGGTATCAAGCATAATTCCAAAAAGGCCTCCGGACTCACATAAAGGAACTTTTGGAACGGTCCTGATAATCGGGGGATCGAAACTTTATTCAGGTGCGCCCGTTCTTGTAGCCCTTGGGGCTTTGAAAGTAGGAGCAGGTCTTTCCATAATTCTGACACCTCATCCCTACAATACTGTAGCGACGGGAAACTTTCCTGAGATAGTGTCGATCCCCATCGAAACATCGGATGGTTTTTTTGAAGAAAAGAACGTTAAAGAAGTCATGGAGCACCTGGGAAAGGCTAGTGTGGTCGTTCTTGGTCCAGGTATCTCCAGGTATTCGAAAACCGTGGAATTTGTGAGGAAACTTCTTCCGAATATAGATGTTCCCCTCGTACTCGATGCCGATGGTTTAAACGCCATAGCTGGAGA
>MZGO01000026.1 GCA_002084985.1 Thermotoga sp. 4484_232
TAGGGTATCACAAGTCTTGGGGCCATATTCTGATAGAACGTGTACGCCTGCTCGGGTATTCTGGGTAGAGCCCACCAGCTGTTACCTATTATCGCGTCATAACCCGACTCTTTAGCTTTTGCATCGTTTTCCATCTGAAGTTCTTCCGCTATGAACACGAACGCAGGATCTTCACTTCTGGCTTTATTTATTATCCTTCTTTCCAATTCCTTTGGAAGAGCATGCCCCATGTCGAGTCTCACACCATCTATTCCGAATTTCCTTTGATAATGAGGAATAACGCTCTCAAGATACCTCCACAACTCTTCATTCGGAATCTCTCCGGGGAATTTGCTAGCCTTTATCACATCGAACAGAACGTAAGGGGGCTGATCCCCTCTTACATATCTTGAAGCTTCTTTAGGATGATCGAGAAAGAGCCTCAGGAACGTCACATCGTCCCATGCTGGCTGAGGATCGTTTATCCAATCTGAAAAACCTGGAGGGGTTATGACACCGAACACCTCGACGAGTTCTCTCAAAAAATCATCCTCTTTTACATTTTTTGTAAAATTTTCCCATTTCTGAGGATCGATCTCCTTTGGTGATTTGGTGAACTTTGACAAGTGTTTTTTTACCGATTCGAGGGAATATATGTAAGGAATATCTTCCTTCTCAGGTATCTTGAAACCTTTCCCCGGTATTCTCGGTGGGCCGTAGCCTTGAAGCTCTTCGATCTTTATCCAGTAGAACCACTCGGGGTGTTTTAAAATGAGATTCGAATCTCTCGCAGCGGTTCTTGGGATGAAGTCTAGAACAACCCTTATTCCCAGAACATGACAGGCTTCAACGAAAGCTTTAAATTCATCATCAACTTCGAAATCTTCAAGCAATGGATCGTGATATACAGCTTCGATCTTCAAAGGATCCTTCACGGCATATGGTGACCCCACTTCACCCTTTTTGAAGATCTCGCTTGATTGACTCACAGGGAGCAGGTAAAGAACGTTCACTTTAAACTTCTTGAGGTAGAAAAGGATAGCTATCATCTTCAAAAAAGTTCCAGATTCCTTGTATCCGAATATATCGATGGGTTCGAATCTACCAAATCCCTTGTGATTGTAAGATGTCGTCATTCTGGGAAGTGAGATGTACATCGTGGACCTCTTGATCCAATCCCTGTCTTCCTTTCCCTCTATTTTGGAAAGGGGAAGGGAGTAGTCTATCCCCTCCCTCGCCCTTTCAAGAACGCTTTCTATGACCTTCGAGAAGAATTCATAGGGTCTTACAGAGCATTTTCCATTTATTTCCTCAACCCAACCATCGTATCCTTCCGGGATCCATTGTTTTGGCACAAAATAAGGTATTCTCTTTTCTTCCTTTTCCTTCAGATACTTCAAAATCTCTTTTAGCATCCATCATCCCCTCTTAGAATAGATGTATCTCTTTGAAGATCGAAACAGCTATGACGGATACAACGGCCATAATTTTTATGAGGATATCCAGCGATGGTCCCACGGTATCCTTCAAAGGATCTCCAACCGTATCACCTATAACCAGGGCTTTGTGAGGTTCCGATCCTTTCCCATACCCTTCGATGTTACCCTGCTCGAGGAACTTCTTCGCGTTGTCCCAGGCTCCACCAGCGTTTGCGGTCAAAATCGCAAGCATGGCACCACTCAGGGTTGTTCCTATGAGAACCCCGCCCACGAATTTGGGTCCAAGTAGGAACCCCGTAACGAGTGGGGTCAGCAAGGCGATGAATGCAGGAGCTTTCATCTGACGTAAAGCGTTTTCGCTGGTTATGGTTATACATTTTGTGTAATCTGGCGTAGCTTTTCCTTCCATAAGTCCCGGTATCTCCCTGAACTGCCTTCTGATCTCTTCGACCATCCTCATAGCGGCTTTTGTCACAGATTTTATGAGCATACCACTGAAGTAATATGGAAGGGCCGCTCCAAGAAGAGCACCAGCTATGGTTCGAGCATCGATCATGTTCAAAAGCAGAATCGTCTCAACAGGTTTTCCGATATCCTTCGGACTTATCTGAGAGTACATGTCCGTGGAAACGGCCGTTGCAACGAACGAAAGCATCCCCAGAGCTGAGATTGCAACACCGTACAATCCGGCGAAGTGATTGGCAAAGAGTATGGATATGAGAAGAGTTATTATCGGGAAGAAAACACTCTTCATCCCTAAAGAAAGACCGTTGGATATCACCATGCCGGTTCCACTTATTGACGAATAGCTGAGTTCTCTTGTTGGCGGATACCTGTAACTTGTGTAGTATTCAGCCCAGTATCCCATTATTATTCCTGCCACTATTCCTGCAAGGGCAGAGAACCATGGAGATATGGGGCCGTATCTGAAACCAACGATCTTGAGATCTGGCGCTCCCTTGAGATAGTAGTAAGTCATGAAACCCGATACTACCACCGTGATTATCGCGGAAGACCAGAGCCCTATGTTCAAGTCTTTTTGCGGATTTTCAGAAGGTTTCTTTACAAGAACGTACAGAATGCCTATCATGGAGGATGTGAGACCGATTGTGGCAAAGAGCAGAGGATATTCCACCAGCCTGGTTATGGTCTCTGCTGATATCTTGTCCGTTCCTATTATTGGGTACATGTAGGATGCGAGGATTATGGATGAAACGATGGCCCCAACAAAGCTCTCCAGAAGGTCTGCACCAAGCCCTGCCACGTCTCCAACGTTGTCCCCGACGTTATCAGCTATTGTTGCAGGATTCCTCGGATCATCCTCAGGAAGATTTAGTTCGGTTTTACCAACGAGGTCTGCTGCCATATCGGCTGCCTTTGTGTAAACTCCTCCACCAACCCTGTCGAACATAGCTATTATGGAGCATCCAAGGGCGTATCCTGAGACCGTCATCGCAAACGGAACGAAATTTACACCTATCCAATTCCTAACGATGTTGAGATTTTTGGGATCGAGTTGCCCTAGAAGATGGCCAAAGACATAATAAACAACGGCAAGGCCAAAGAGTGCAAATCCTGCCACCGAGAGTCCCATGACACTGCCACCTTGATACGCCACTTTCAGAGCTTTCCCAATGCTTCTTGTTTCTCTCGCAGTGTTCGTGACTCTCACGTTCGCCCTCGTTGCCATCTTCATTCCAACAACACCTGCCAGGGCACTCATGACAGCTCCCAGCAGAAAAGCCACTCCCGTCTGCCATGTCGTGACGATCATCAGAACTATCGCTATTGGTATGACACTCTTGAAGACAGCTTTATTCTCATGACTTACAAAGGAATCGGCACCCTCTCTTATGTAGGAAGATATCTCTTTCATCCTCTTCGTTCCAACAGGTTTTTTCATGACCGCAGAGAAGTTATATGCGGCAAATCCTAAGGAAACCAGTGGAACAACGAAGAGAACCCACATCTTCCTCACACCTCCTCCATTATGTTCTTCAACTCTTCAAAAAATCCTTTCAAAGCTTCCTGGTGATCTTTTTCTCCATTTTCGATCTCGTCCATGAGTTTTTCCAGTTTTCTAGTGGTCTCTTCCGTCACGAACCTGTTGTATCTTTTTTTCAAGAACAGGGAGACTCTCTTGCCGAGTTGCGTTGGTCTTATTCTTCTGTAGCTATCTTCCACGATGTAACCACGTGCAAAGAGTGTTTCAACGATTTTGGAATAGGTTGAGGGTCTGCCTATACCCTTTCTCTTCATCTCTTCAATAATAGTAGCTTGTGTGTAAAGAGGAATCGTGTGTTTTTTGTAAATTTTTCTTTCAACCACTCGGTAATTTTTCTTTTCGAAAGCTTTAAAAACCTTTATCGGCAGAAACAGGTTCCATCCATCTCCCACTATTTCGGATACTATCTCAATTTCCACGATGTCACCATCAACTTCCAAAGACACCTTCTGCTTCTTCACAACCACTTCTTTGGATTGACTCGCCATGAATCTATTGAATATCAGTGAATAGACGTTCAAATGGTTTTTACTGATCCCCTCAGCCAGCTTTTCTTCAACGAGATTCTCTATATCCGTGACATCGAGAGCCCTAACGGGGCGAATAGCTTCGTGCGCTCCTTCCTCCCCCCAGTTTCTTCCTTTGAATATTTCTCTTTTTCCCCTTGATTCCAGATAACTCTTTGCTATCATCTGACCTGCTGTAGATATTCTGGTCGAGTCGGTTCTGTGGTAGGTTATGAAACCCTTCTCAAACAGGTCCTGAAGGATCTTCATGACCTCGTTAACACCCAATCGAAACTTTTTCGACGCTTCAGATAGAATGGTGTCGGTTGTGAAAGGAGGTGGGGGGGAGATCTTCTCGATACCCTCTTCTATATTTAAAACCTTAACTATCTCAGATTTTTTGCTTTCTTCCACCTCCAATTGATAGCCATTTTCAAGAGTCAACTTGGTGAAAGTCTTCTCGCTCTTTTTGTATTCCTCTTCCCTCTTTACTATCCATCCAAGAACGGTGCTCTGGACTCTACCAGCAGATAGGTTGAGACTGTTGAAAGCTTTCTGAATCTTCTTACTCAGTTCGAAACCGATCCATCTATCCTGAACGCGTCTCACTATCTGAGATTTGACAAGGTTGGAATCAACATCCCTTTTGCTTGCTATACCCTCTCTGAAACCGTATCTTGTTATCTCATGCATCTCGATTCTTCTAGTGTTGTTGTTAACAGGTATCAAGTACTGTGTCACATCCCACGAGATTTTTTCTCCCTCTACATCCGGATCCGTTGCGACGAGTATCTCATCGACCTCGAGAGCAATCTCTCTCAAACTTTTCAGAACATCCAGCTTGTTGTCTATATCCTTAGAACCGCATTTTGGACAAGTATCCAGATCCTGAGAGAACTGATAGCCACATTTTCTACACCTTCTTATGGTTTCATAAACTGGAACGAATTTTCCGTTTTCAACTTCAACCCCGTAGATCCCTCCCTCCGTTACAAGGTCGTAAACGTGCCCTCTGGTCGCTGTCAAAAGGAATATTCCGTCTCCCGTTATGGATTCATGTACCAGAATCCCTTTGTACCTTCTCGTTGAGGATCTGCCAAAGAACCTTGAAATGGTCTCAGCCTTAGTTGGCGATTCGACTATCAAAAGGGTCGATTTCACGTCCATGAACTCCTTCTTCTCTTCTTTTCTGCTCTCCTCCACTTCTTTCAAAAGAGTTTCCCAATCTGCATCTTCCAGATCGATCCACTCCTCCTCCGTGAGCCAATCCAGTCTCTCTCTTAAAGATTCGAAAACGGCTTCGTCCGTTTCAAAAAGGATTGACACACCTTTTGTGAGCTTCGATCCTAAAAGCCTTGAACTTCTTCCCGATGCCTGTATGTAAGTCAGAACATCCGGCAACAGAAGTTTCCTCTCTTTGATTCTGTACCGAGCGAAAATTCTTTTGATGGTCTCTTCCCACTCATCCTCAGTTAAAACAACCTTCAATCTGTTTCTGAGCGTTTCTATATCTGATCTATCCACTATCTGAAGGAGTTTTTTTACCCTTGTATTCTTCTTTGACACCTCGAAAAGGACCCTTCTTATCACGAACCTTGGGGCTTTCTCCATGTCGATGAAATATTCGAAAACGGGTGTTCCCCAGAAAATTACGAACTTCACTCTCTTTGGAAGATCGAGACCCCTGACCAATTTTCCGTAATAAGAATAAACACCCGCTATTATGGAGACCTTACCCTCCGAGAAGTCCTCCAAGGCCTTTTCGAGGTTTTCCCATGATTTTCCAACCGGGAAACCGGCACCTTCAACGATTTCGGATAGCCATTTAATCGTCTTCTCATCTCTTGCAAGAAGAACGATCCCATCTTTCAATTTCTCCAATAAATCCAACAGATCGTCTGTGTCTTCACTTTTTACCCTCAAATTGGTGATGTTCCTCACACCGACCACAAGGGTTCCTACATCGAATCCAAGGAGTTCTCTAAAAAGCAAAGGCCTTATACCTTTTGGCCTTGCCGTTGCTGACGAGACGACTAATATACCGTGCTCACCAATTTCGAGCTCTTCTTCCCGCTTTTTTCTCAGTTTCATCAATGCTTTCTCTATCGCCTCTTTCTCTATACCAAGCATCATGAGGATTGTGTCAATGTTCTTCGAAGACTTCAAAACCGCGTCCACATCGTCAACGAACACGAAATCGAATTTCAACTTCGATAAAATCTCCCTGTTCTTCGACAGAAACTGTGTGGAGAATATGGCTATGTGAAAATCACCTCTCTCCAATTTTTCGAAGAATTCTTTCTTCTCCTTCTCCTTCATCCCAGCGTGATAATGGATTATATCTACATCTCCATCGATCCTTTTCACCATCCCCTCCAATCTTTCTCTTATCTGGAGAACGAGGGTGAGAGTGGGCAAGATCATGGCACTTCTTTTGGCATGAAAGGAGAACCAGAGGGATGTGACCATACCGAAAGTTGTCTTTCCAACCCCTGTAGGAGCGATCGCCGTGAAACTTTTCGAGAGAAGCACTCTCTTCATCCATATTCTTTGAAACCCTGTTGGAGGGAATCCGGTGACCCTTTTGAAAAAATCTGAGAAATCCGAAAAATTCTTTTCGAAATCTTTTATATACCTGTAAAACATGAGTTTTCCATTTTTTTCAAGACGCTGTAGAACTTCTCCAGGTTCAACCTCTTCTGAGAGACAAACCTCACACGGCAGTCCTTTCTCGTTTCTTTCATCCGTGTTCAATCCGAAACAGTTCACACAGGAGTGATGATACCGCAGTCCTACTGCCATCCTTCCATGTACCTCCTCTGACTCTCCGTTAGACTATCTATCTCAACATCCAGTGCCTTCAGTTTCAAGCGCGCAACCTCCTCATCTATCTCTGGTGGGAGAAGATGAACCTTTTTCTCTAAATTTCCATGATTTTTCGAGAGGTAGAGAAGTGAGAGAACCTGGAGTGAAAAAGATATATCCATTATCTCTATTGGATGGCCATCACCTGCTGCCAGATTCACAAGTCTTCCTTCGGCTATGACGAAAATGGTCTTTCCGTTTTGAAGAACATAACCGTCGATATTTGGTTTTGCGTGGAATTTCTTGACAGATATTTCTTCTAATTCTCTCATCGAAACTTCCACGTTGAAATGTCCTGCGTTTGCCAATATCGCACCATCCTTCATGTTCAAAAAATGCTCTCTTCTTATGACATCTCTATTCCCCGTTGCCGTTACGAATATGTCCCCTATTTTGGATGCATCATCCATCCTCATGACCTGGAAACCATCCATCACGGCTTCAACAGCCCTCACAGGATCAACCTCAGTGACTATAACGTTGGCACCGAGTCCTTTGGCTCTCAGGGCTATCCCCCTTCCACACCATCCATAGCCTGATACCACAACGTTTTTTCCAGCTATCAATACGTTCGTGTTCCTCATGATGGAGTCCCACGTCGATTGGCCCGTTCCATATCTGTTGTCGAAAAGAAATTTCATCTTCGAATCGTTCACCGCTATGACTGGAACCACAAGCATTCCTCTCTTTTCAAGCGCTCTCAACCTTCTGACACCCGTTGTCGTCTCTTCTGAAACCCCCTTCAAATTTTCAAGAGCATCCTTTCTCTCCGTATGTGCAAGAACCGTGAGGTCAGCCCCGTCATCGAGTATCAAATCGGGATGATAGTCCAAAACTTTGTGAAGGCCTTTCAGGTACTCCTTTTCATCGTGTGTTCTTTTTGCATGAACTTCTATCCCAAGGTTCTTCAAGGTTTCTGCAACGTCATCTTGGGTCGAAAGGGGGTTGCTTCCCGTTACGGCAACGTGTGCTCCTAGATTCGATAAAGTGAGCGCAAGGTACGCGGTCTTCGCTTCAAGGTGTATGGAGATACCGATTCTGAGACCTGCCAGTGGTTTTTCCCTGGAAAACTTCTCCCTTAAAAGGTTTAAAAGTTTCATGTATCTCGATACCCATTCTATCTTCATGCGGCCAGTATCCACCTGTATCCCTCCTGTTTAAACATGTACCGCTGAAAGATCACCCTTCAAGACTCTCTATGATAGCTTTGCAGAAAAATGGCAGATCGTTTGGATTTCTGGAGGTTATGATCTTTCCATCGACCACAACGGGTTCATCGAGGTACTCTGCCCCCGCGTTCACAATATCATCTTTTATAGAGAAGAAACCCGTAACTTTTTTCCCTTTTAAGATACCGGCAGATATAAGGACGTGCCCAGCATGACATATGGCAGCTATCGTTTTTCCCTTTTCATAGGATTCTCTCACAAAATCCAGAACCTCTTTGTATCTTCTCAGCCTGTCTGGGGCCTGGCCCCCAGGTATGATGATCCCATCGAATTCATCCGCCTTAACTTCTCCAGCTTTCCTATCCACTCTGACCACGATACCGTGTTTGCTGGTGAAAGTATCCTTTGCAGGGCTTCCAACAACCACCACTTTCGCTCCTTCTTCCATCATCCTTATTTTCGGATACCAAAATTCGAGATCATCATAGCCATCCTCAACGAGAATGGCTACTCTTTTTCCTTCCAATCTCATCTTTCCCCTCCTCAAACGCCGATCTTTACCAGCTCGTATTCCCTGCTTCCCAAACCAATTTCTTCACCATGTTCAAGTTGCTTTCTCCAATCAACATTCGGATGTACGAACTTGAAGGGATCACCTTGGGCTCTTGGATCTATGAGAACGGGAGCTTTGTTTACAAGGTCAACACACGCTTGATCCAAGGCTACGGGATCCTTACTTGCGAGTATTCCTAAGTTCGGGACTATGGGTAGATCGTTCCACGACGCACAGTCACAATCTGGAGACACATCGACAACGAAGGATACGAATATACACTTGTCTTTTTTTATCTTCATGACGGCATAAGCGTATTCTGCTATCTTCTCTGATAGAATGTCAGAGGATTCATCCCATCTCGGGTTCATTCCACCGTATATACACACCGCAACGCATTCTCCACAACCTATACAAACATCGTAATCTATCACCGCGTGTTTCTCAACCTTTATGGCTCCCACAGGACAGTTCTTCTCGCAAACACCACAAGCAACACATCTCTTTTCATCCACATAGGGTTTCGAAGTTGAATGCTGCTCCAGTTTCCCCGCTCTTGAAGCACATCCCATCCCAACGTTCTTGAGGGTTCCTCCAAAACCTGTAGAGACGTGCCCTTTAAAATGCGTGAGGACTATCAAGGCGTCAGCGTAGACTATCGCAGAACCAATTTTCGCTTTCTTTATATGCTTTAGATTCACCTCGACCTCCACTTCTTCATTTCCCCTCAAACCATCAGCTATGACTATGGGAGCACCGACTGTTGTGTA
>MZGO01000027.1 GCA_002084985.1 Thermotoga sp. 4484_232
GAGAAAGAAAAACAGTACGAGCAGTATTCGGAACTTAAAGGGTCCGTTACGACAGCGGAGATAATACGGGTAACGGCTGATTGGGCGGATATAAGGATCGGAAAACTTGAAACGCGACTTCCAAAGAGAGAATGGATACCAGGCGAGGAGCTCTCAGCGGGCAGCCTCATAAAGGTTTACATACTTGATGTTAAGAAAACAACGAAAGGACCGAAAATTCTGGTGAGCAGAACGGTACCAGATTTCATAATAGGTCTCATGAAGCTGGAGATACCGGAGATAGAAAACGGTGTCGTTGAAGTGAAGGCTATTGCCAGAGAACCAGGTATCAGAACAAAAGTTGCTGTATCCTCAAATAACCCGCAGGTGGATCCTGTGGGGGCATGTATAGGAGAAGGAGGCAGCAGAATAGCAGCTATCTTAAAGGAGATAAAGGGGGAAAAACTGGATGTTCTCAGATGGTCCGAAGATCCAAAACAGTTCATAGCCAACGCCTTAGCACCTGCTTCTGTCATAGAAGTCGAAGTTCTGGATGCAGAGAGAAAAGTAGCGAGAGTTTTGGTTCCACCAACTCAACTCTCCCTCGCCATAGGAAAAGGAGGGCAGAATGCAAGGCTTGCCGCCAAATTGACGGGATGGAAAATAGACATAAAACCTATTATGAACATATGAGGAGGTGAACATCTTAATGGTTTACGATCTTCTAAGGAGTGAGTTGAAAAAAAGAAAGTACAGAATGACAGTTCAACGGGAAGCTGTCCTCAGAGTCTTTATGGAATCTGATGATAAACATCTTGGAGCAGAGGACGTTTACAGGATTCTCCTTGGTAAGAAATACAGAATAAGTAAAGCCACTGTCTACAGAACCATTGAGCTTTTAACGGATTTGGGGTTTCTGAGAAAACTCGATTTTGGAGATGGTATGTACAGATACGAAATAGTGGAAAGGGATAACGCTTACCACCAGCACCTTATCTGTAAAGAATGCGGAAGGATAGTTGAAATAAACGATGAACTCGTTAAAGAATTGATCGAAAGGTTGGAGAAGGAGACTGGTTTCTCCATTGATACTCACGATATAAAGTTTTATGGAGTCTGTTCAAAATGTAAGAGAAAGATGAGAAAGAGCAAACATACAAAGATGATGTAGAATGGAAACGATACGTTCAGTTTCAACGTATTTGATGAAATCTTCAGAATCCATTCCAGCAGTTTTTCAAAAGGCGACATGCCTTTTATAAGAAGTGAGGACAGTGTTTTTAAGCTCACAGTGTACAGGAAAAAGGAAGCAATGCTCGTCCAAAACATGGGAATAATGAGAAAAGAAGTGGGAATCCCTATTAAAAAAGATAAAGGATGAATCTTTTGGAAGAATAAAGCAAGAAAAGGGAGTGCTCCTAAATAGGCATAAAGGGATACTATAAAAACATTCTTCGATCTGCTCAACGCCAGTAGGATCATAGAAGTCGCTCCAAAGCTCATCAGGAATGAAGGAGATAATATCTGGGAAGGATCTGAAAATAGCATGAAAGTACCCGCTATACTCATGATCTCTAGAGGATGTCTCTTCTTACCCATCATGTGGAATATCTCCCACAGGAAAATCATGATAAATGCTCTGAAAGCCGAAGGGGTAGCTATGGATGATACATATATACCTGTGAAGATCAAAGAGAGGGAACTCCTCAGGATTCTCCGCCACGTTATGAAAGATATCAAGGTGTTGAAAAATATATACGAGAGTCCCACGTGGAGTCCTGACACCGCGAAAAGATAAGACAGACCACTCTCTTCTATCTCCTTCTTTCTCCTCTCTCCAAAGAGTACCGATAGAATCAAGGATCCGCTCCCAACATTTTTTCTCACAAAGTCTCCAAAACTTCTCCTCATCTCCCAAGAGATCGTGGTTAAGTTTTTGATCTCTTTTATCACCTTCGCATATTTTGGAAAGAACAGATTTCCTTTTATACAGCCGAAAGAATAAATGTAGTAACCTGCAGGAATCTTCTCTAGTATGATGATCCTTTTGTTGTAACGAACCCATCTATCACCATCCAGTATCCTGACGTTTTTCAATACAGAGGAGTTTGCATTCTCCCTCTCAACAAAACCAACTATTTCGTACTCGCCACTCTCAACACATGGGTTGCTCATTAATACTCCACCCAGTATTATGAGAAAAAGATAGAAAATTTCACGGGGATGGTTTCTAAATATGAAGAAGAGAACCAAGGGTATAACTATGGTAAAGATGGGAAACCAAAATAGGGCGCCAAGCAGCGCCCCCAAAGCCAATGATAGGAAAATAAAAATCCATATCATGCTCCGTATTTTTCAAGCCTTCCGGCATGAGCCAGTACGAGTGTCATAACATCTACGGCGTAGAAAGTACCTAGACTTCCTTTTGCACACTCGAACTCATCGAACCTTGCTGACGTTCCCATTCTAACGTATCTGGACTTTATCATGAAAGGAACTGGATGCCAGCTGTGGGCCTTCAAGATAACGGGAGTTGAGTGATCCCCTGTCACAACGATCACATCAGGATCGAGTCTTAAAATCTCAGGAATCACTTTATCGACTTCTTCGATGACTTCGACCTTTTTTGCAAAGTTTCCATCTTCACCGTAAGAGTCGGTCTTTTCTTGACATGGAAGTAGAAGAAATCGTAGTCTTCCCAGTGTTTTTTGAGAGTTTCAACCTCATCTGCTACGGTTTGTCCTGTCTCCAAAACATCCATTCCTACGAGGTCCTGTCTCCAAAACATCCATTCCTACGAGTTTCGCTATCCCCCTGTACATCGGGTAAGTCGCTATAGCAGCTGATTTTAATTTATAGACTTCTCCAAATTTTGGAAGATTTGGATATTTCGAAAATCCTCTGAGTAAGGCGAAATTCATCCTTCCTTGATCTTTGAGAACCTCTCCTATTTTCTTTATGAGCTCGTTCACGATCCTAGCCATTCTATCAGCTTCTGGTGTCAGAGGCTTTGCCCATACCATCGGTTTCCCCTCTCTTTGGGGATCGGCATCCGTCAATCTATCATCCAAGTTCTCTCCTGTGAACTTGACGACAAATCTGTGTTCTTTTCCGGGATAAAACGATATTGTAACGTCTTCTATGGTTTTTATATTCTCAGATAGGATCTTGACCACCTTGGCACTCTCTTCTGTGGGAGGTCTTCCTGCCCTTCTATCAACCACTATACCATCTTTCAAAGTAGCGAAATTTCCCCTCGCCACGACATCCTTTTCTCCAACCTCAACACCTGTACCTAAAGCTTCCAGAATTCCTCTTCCTATCTGGTACTTTATGGGATCGTATCCGAAAAGAGCCAGGTGCCCTGGTCCACTTCCTGGGGTTATGCCTGGAAGCACAGGGATTATCAAACCAAGGTCACTTTCGCGAGCCAGAGAATCAAGATTGGGAGTTTTTGCCTCCTGAAGAGGTGTCTTCCCGTTGACAGGTGTATCGCCCAGTCCATCCAGAACCAACAGAATGATCTTGGTGTTGCCAGGGATGGCAAGCTTTGAAATCAATTTCTGTCTATCCACGGAGTACATCTTCATCTCACCTCCAACTCCTTTAAAGATCTCACGATCTTTCTCCAATCATCTCTTTCGATGTTAACATCACCCACAGCGAATTTCCTGACAATTGATATGACAAAATCATCACCTCTGCTTGGATCGAACGTTTCTTTTTCATGGTATCTAGACAAAGACAGGGCGAATTTCCAGTGGAGATCCTGCATCTCTGGAACAACACTTTCTAAAAATCTTTCCACATCGAATTCTCCTGTATAGAGCAGCGTCTGATATAACCTAAGAAGGGTTCTTGCTGCCGCGAGCATCAAACCGTTTCCGTACACAGAAACTGCGAATCTCGTTACGTTCTCCTCAAGAGCTATCGGATCGAATCCCACTTTGAGCATCATAGAGTAGAGTATATCTAAGTAATCTGAGGAATTTATATCTGATTCGAAAAATGGAATCTCTCCTTCTCTCAAGAATTTGAATCTTTCTTGGAAGAGTTCTTCCTCTTCGATGAGATGCAAAAATTCATTTATGAGGAAAATCCCATCATCGATGAATTCATCCAGTAGTTCCAAGTCATCCTTAAAAATCTCTTGTGCTTTCCTTAGAGCTGAGCCCCTCTCTACAGAAGCGTTTTCTGCCAGCTCGATGAGATTCAAAAGATCATTCGCTTTGACGGCAAGATCCCCTGTCAAACTACTTAAAATTTCAAAAGCTTTCTTCCTATCAAAATGGAGGAGTATCCTTCCATAGTTGTATCTCACTATTTCATCTTCCCTACTGATATTGAAAGCTCTTTCGAGGCTTTCCAGAGCGTCTTCGTAAAGGCCAATATCTCTTGCCAATATCCCATATTCAGTCAGGATGATGGGATCATCTCCTTTCTTCTTTCGTAACTCATCTAATATCTTCAAAGCCCTAAAAAATTTCCCAACCTTCACAAGTGAATACGCAAGAGCCAGCTTCGTATCATCCCTATCTTGTTTCTTTAAGGCTTTTTCTAGAATCTCCGCTGCCTTATCGAACTTTTGAAGTTCGTTCAGAGTCAATCCCAACTGATAATAAGCCTCAACGAATTCTTCATCCTTCTTCAAAATGCTCTCGAAGATGTTCACGGCGGAGATCAAATCACCTGTTTCTCTATAAAGCTCTCCTATTCTAAGAAGCGGGAGAAGGAAATTTTTATCACTTTCGTAGGCTTTGTGATAGCTCTCTATGGCTTCTTCTATTTCACCTTTGTTTGCTAAAATTTCTCCTAATTCATAAAATCCAAGAGGGAAATTTTCATTCTGGGACAACGAGATTCTGAGTTCTACTTCCGCTTCACCCAGTTTTCCAATCTTCTTCAACAGGATTCCCTTGTAGAAGTGATACCTGTAATCGTAGATGATTCTTCTTGCTTTCTCCAGAACTTCCAGTGCTTTTTCATACTCTTCCTTATTCACCAGTTCTTTGAATTTCTCATAATAAAAATAAACAAGATAAGATGCGTAATAATCATCTTTGGATACCTCATATTGAGCTTCCAAACCCCTCAATATCACATCTAGTGGTATTTTGTCCTCATCCACCACCGTGGGGAAGTCTTCAAGTAAAATCGGTAATTTCACAGGTAAGTTATGTTCCTTTGCTTTTTGAGGATTCAGGGGAAGATACACTATAGCCTTTATTTTCATCACCTCTTCTTATCATTCAAGAATGATCAGATAGGGATAATGAGGTTGTCCTCCTTTGTGAGTTTCAAGATCCAAATTCGGGTATTTCTCTTCAACCAATTTCTTTATTTTATCGATTTCGTAGTCTCTGGCTCCTTTTCCCAGAAAAAGTGTCATTATTTCTTTAGATGATGCGCTCGTCTTTTGCAAAACCTCATCCAGGACACGAGTTAAGTCATATCCATGAGAGTACAACTTTTTCCTGACGAACACTAGATACTCACCTTTTCTTATCTTATTCTTACCTTTTCCAGAATCTCTTATGGCTTTCGTTATAGAGATAGGAACACAACTCTCCGCAAGTTTTTTAAATATTTTCTCCAATTTTTCCGGCTCAGCTTCTGGATCATACTCGACCATGGCGGCGACACATTCTTGAACGGTGATAGTTGGAATTATTATCACCTCTTTATCCTCAATAGCTTCTGCAGCTTGTTTCGCTGCAAGGAATACATTGGGGTTATTTGGAAACAGAAACACCGTTTCCGCATGGATTTTGTTTATAGCATTTTTTAAATCGGCTGTACTGGGATTCATCGTTTGTCCACCCTTTATTACGATATCCACTCCAAGACTTTTGAGGATTTCAGCTATACCGTCTCCCGGTGAGACCGCAACGACTCCCACTTTCTTACGTTCCTCAACTCCGGACACGATGTGTTCATGTTGAACTTTCATGTTGTCTATCTTCACCTTCATTATGTCCCCATACTCCAAAAGTCTTTCCAAAACGCGTCCTGGATGATTCGTATGAACGTGCACCTTCAGTAGATTATCCTGAACAACGACAACTGTTGAGTCTCCAACACTATTCAGAAAATCGATAATCTCTGTCTGGAGATTCATCATATTTTCCTTGCCATTGACTATAACTTCCGTGCAGTACCGGTACTCTAACTCCTCATAAACCATTCTAGGTATCTCCTCTGTCGAGACTTCCTCAATTTCTTCTAACCTCACTTCTTCTGCACCCAAGATAGCTTCCTTGAACCCCTCAAATATGTAATATAATCCTTTTGCTCCAGCATCCACCACTCCTGCTTCCCTCAATTTTGAAAGAAGCGATGGGGTGAGTTCCACCGCCTTCTCTGAGATTTCCAGGATCCAATCCATTAAATTTTCGAAATCTTCGAATTGCAAATCTCGAGATTCCTCATCTATCATTCTAACAACGGTCAGGATCGTTCCCTCAATAGGTTTTATAACAGCAGAATATGCTACTTTTCTTGCGTTTCTGAGCATCTCCAGGAAATCACGAGGGGTTATGGTTTTCCGTCCTTTTGGAAGCCACTCTGCCATCCCCCTGAATATTTGGGAAAGGATGACGCCAGAATTCCCCCTCGCTCCCATCAGCGTTCCATTTTTTATGGCAGTTAAAACATCGGGCAAATCATCACTTTTCAGTTCATCGAGTTGCTTACACCCCTCCATCATAGTTGAAACCATGTTAGAACCGGTGTCCCCGTCTGGAACAGGAAAAACATTCAACACATTTATCTCGTCCTTGTGCTTTAGAAGGTTCTCCGTAGCTTTCTTGAACGCAATCTTGAATCTTCTTCCATTGAGTTTTCTCAAGACGGGAACACCTCCTCATTTTACACCAGTTATGTGAACGTTAACCTCTACTTTTTCACAACCCGCCAGAGTTTTCAACTTATGAGTGACGTTCTCCATAATGTTTCTCGCAACTTCCGGTATTCTCATACCGAATTCGAGGTCTATGAATAGATCAACGACTATGGTGGCATCGTCTCTCTCCTCAACCCTGATACCCTTTCCTTCCGATTTTCCAAAAAATTTGTTCAGGACACCTTCAGGTTCCAACCCAACGGGCCCATAGCTTTCAAGGACAGCAAGGTAGACCAACCTCCTCAATGCGTTCATCGTAACCTCAAGCTCCCCATTTTTCAACATCAATCTCATCTTTTTCCCTCCTTTCAAAAATCCTGATACTTCGTATGTCAACTTATTCCAAGGGTTTGTTAACTTGAAGGCTTATCTTCCAATTCCTTCATGACATCTATCACTTTCATCTTCATCTCCCCAAAGTCTCTTTGACATTCCTTATATAGGTTCACTGCTCTTTGAAAAAGACTTATAGCTTCTTCTAGAGGGATCTCATCGTTCTCAAGTTTCCCCAGTATCTCTTCAAGTTCTTTTAATTTCTCTTCCAGTTTCATTCGATGACCGCCTCCCTATCACCATCCTTCATAACTACACACACCCTATCTCCTTTTTTCAAAGATGATGAGCTTGTGATGAGTTTTCCATTTTTGAATATCATTGCGAATCCTCTGTTCAAAGGCTTCTTCGGATCCAAACTTTCCAGAACTCTACCAGCATTCTCTATTTTCTGAGAAAATTCTTCGATCCTCCTCATCATGACGCTCAGCATTTCTTCCCGCATACTAATCAATATGTTTTCATACTCTCTCATCCTGAAAAGGAAAATCCTTTGGTAAACCCAGAGAGATCTTTTGATATCTTCCAGCTTTCTCTCAAAATCCTCGAATTTTTCCAAAAACTCCCTTTTTATTCTCTCAAAAGTTTCCTTCAATTCTCTGTACACTTCCTTAACGTTTGGTACAGCCATCTCGGCAGCAGCGGTTGGTGTATGCGCTGGAAAATCAGCCACGAGGTCAATCAACACCCTATCCACTTCATGACCAATCCCCGTTATCACGGGAGGCTCGATCCCTACCAGAGCTTCCACAACTTCTTCCTCGTTGAAGATCCAGAGGTCCTCCTGTGAACCACCACCCCTTGCGATTATCACGAGATCAAGATCGTATTTTTTCGATCTTTCAATGGCCTCTATTAGTGTCTTTTTCGCTCCTTCTCCTTGAACTTGGGTGTGAAAGAGATAAATCTCCACAAAAGGATATCTCTCTCTAATTGTTTTTAACATATCCTGAAAAGCTGCGGAGTCTCTTGAAGTGATCACTCCTATCTTTCGGGGGTATTCTGGTAATTTCTTTTTGGGTTTAGTAAGCCATCCTTCTCTTATCATCCTCTCTAAGACTCTTTTATATCTCATGCTGTATAAACCTTCCATTCCGATAGAACGGACCTCTTCACATATCATTCTGTAAGTTCCATGAGGAGGATATACCTTTACGTCCCCTCTGGCAGCGATAACGCTTCCTTCCACCAATCTTATACCCTTCGATTCACCGCCAAAGATGACACAATTCAGTTTCGCTTCCTCATCCTTCAACGAGAAGAATATGTGTGAATTTCTGATCTTACAATTTGAAACCTCCCCATAAACCCAAACATCTGTCAGGTAGGGATCATTTTCCATGAGCTCCATTATGTAACTCGTTATCTCAGAAACTGATCTGATTCCTTCCATAAGTCCTCATCTCCGCAGATCTGACCACGTGTTCCATCAGCAACGTTGTCGTTATCCTCCCTACTCCTCCAGGAACCGGTGTTAACCTGGCTATCTTCTCCACCTCTGGATCCACATCTCCAACGATTTTCCCATCGGCAAAGTTTATACCCACATCCACAACGACTGTTTCTTCTTTGACATGCTCTGGCTTTATGAAAAAAGCTTTTCCAACAGCAACTATCAGAACGTCGGAGTGTTTTGTTATATCGAAAAGGTTCTCTGTTCTCGAATGGCACACAGTCACTGTAGCATCCCTTCCCTTTTTCAAAAGCATGATCGACACAGGTTTTCCAACTGTGACACTTCTTCCGATAACAACGACCTTTTTTCCTGTGATATTTATTTCATTCTCCAGAATTCTAACAACCGATTCTGCTGTACAGGGTGGGAAGATCTCTTTTCCATAGATTAGAAGACCGAGGTTGTGTGGAGTAACTCCTTCAACATCTTTCGAAGGATCTATCCGTGAGAGGACTTCGAATTCATCTATCCCCTCGGGCAGTGGCCTTGCGACAAATATCCCGTGAATATCCTCATCGAGAGAGGCTTCTTCAACAGTCCTCAAGAGTCTTTCAGGAGGGACTTCCATTATTTCAAACTCGATTCCTATTTTTTTTGATTTCTTCCTCTGGGATTCCAAATAGGATAGTGTGGGATAATCAGGTTTACTGGTGATGCTCACCAATCTGGGTGAGAATCCTAGCTTTTCTATCCTTTTCTTTACATCCTCTTCAATACCCTTTGAGATCATTTTGCAGTCTATATACAAGGTCTTCCCCTCCTCAGAACAACCCTGTTATATTTCCATTCTCGTCTATATCCATTCTAACAGCGTTGGGAATCTTTGGAAGTCCTGGCATCCTCAAGATATCTCCTGCAAGGACCACCACGAATCCTGCACCTGCTGATATTTCAAGGTCTCTCACGGTGAAGGTATATCCAGAGGGCGCTCCGAGTTTTTTAGGATCATCGGATATGGAGTATTGTGTCTTTGCAACTATCACAGGAAGATCTTCAAATCCGTATTTTTTGAGGAATTTTAGTTTCTCTTTTGCTCTAGATGTGTACTCAACACCGGATGCCCTGTATATCTCCTTGGCCAATGTCTCTATCTTCTTTTCAAGAGGTTCTTCCCAGCTGTAAATGGTCTGAAATTTTCCACTTCCTGCTATTTCCATAACTGCTTTTGCCAACTCCTCCGCTCCTTCTCCTCCTTTGAAGTAAGCTTCGTTCACAACAGCTTTTACTCCCAAATTCTCAGAGTAGTCCATCACGAGATCGAGTTCTCTTTCCGTATCGCTCTCGAATCTATTCAGAGCCACAACGACTGGCAATCCATATTTCCTTATGTTTTCAACATGAACTTTCAAATTCTCCAGGCCTTTCTTCAAAGCGTCTAGATCCTCTTTCTTAACTTCTTTGATGGGCAATCCCTAGATCCTCTTTCTTAACTTCTTTGATGGGCAATCCCCCGTGATACTTCAACGCTCTCACCGTTGCTACTAACACAACAGCTGATGGAACAAAATTACCCACCGGGCTGACGAAGTCGAAGAATTTTTCAGCACCGAGATCCGCTCCAAATCCTGTTTCTGTGACAACGTAATCTGCCAGTTTCAACGCCAA